>JBKEDN010000134.1:0-2294 GCA_047975435.1 Draconibacterium sp.
GAGTGGCCAAAATGAACCGAAAATTATACGCTTTTTAGCTACTCCGTGGCACAGTTTGAACCGAAATCATTGGCACAAATAGCTCCGAAATCGGTGGCACAAAACGAACTAAAATAGCCAATAACCTCCAAAATCAATCCAGCCCCTGCAAAATATTATATAAGCATCGCTCTAATCAATTTGTATAACTAATTGCTTTCTGATTTTTTTTGCTTTTTTATCATATTAAAACACTTGTTTTCATCCTTTGATATAATAAAAAAGGCATTAATCTCCTGTCTGATTTGAAGCGAAGGGTTAAAAAATGAAAAAGAGCAATCAGCTTTCTTAACCAATAATTCGTCAGGGGTTCTATCGCTATAACGACCAACATATTCAGGCTCCCACTCATTAGCTTTCTTTAATTTATCTTTAGCTTTTTCAAGCTTTGATAAAGAGTTTTCAAGAAGAGCCTTTGCAGCCCAGTCATCTCCTTCTTTTTGATGTTTTCCGACTGTTTCTTCCCAATAGGTCACACTCTCCTGTGCAGTTTCAACTTTTTTTGATTTTTCTTGCTTATATCGTTCCTGGAGGATAGCGATGCTATCTGAAACAAATACATCACCAATACTTAAGCTCAGGAATTTAATCTTTAAATCAGTTTTTACCCCCTTCTTGTCTGTTTGAAGATAATCTGAAATAATTTTCTCATACTTAGATTCCGGGCTGGAACAAGAAAAAAAACATAAAGACAATAGTGTAATTAAAAATGCTTTCACAAGGCTATAATTTATTCTTAAATAGACATAACAATTCTATCTGTCGCACCCCGAATACACTTTACAACCAGTTAATGCAAACATTTCAGGAAAAATATTATTGCCTGAAAGACGATACGTAAAAAGCCTAAACTAACAATTTGCTAACAATAACCTTATTTTAAGGCCAACTGACGTAGTTGTAACAATTCTTTAGTCAAAAGTTCTACGTTACAACCCCTTTCTTCTTTTACGGCAGCTAAAGCATGTCCATAATAGGCGTTAAGAAACAAAGTCCCCAATATCCCTGCATCAATATCTTCTCTAATTTCCTGTTTCTCCTGGGCTTTCTTAATTACCTGTGCCCAAATTCGGAGTTCTGTTGTCCGCATTTGTCGCGATAACTTATCAAACTGATTATAAAAGTAAAGTGCCTCACTTTCAATGTTATAATATGCCAAGTTGGTGTTCTTGACACCATACTTAGCCATTTCCTTTATTGTAGCTGTACTTACAGTGGCAAAGTCAAGTATAAAACTCTCCAGTGGATTGACTTCCTTTATCGAAATATCCAAAAACAGACTCCTGTCCAGTAATGAATTTTCAACTGTAGCATTAAATATTTCCTGCTTTGACTTAAAATGGTACAATATTGCACCACGGCTTAATCCGGTTGCCTTCTCTATAGCAGTAAATGTAACCTTATCATAAGGCATAGAGCTAAACAACAAGAATGATTGAAATAAAATGTTCCTTCTGGTTGTTTCTCCTGAATTTCTTCCCATAAATTTTTATCTTAGACTAACAAAGTTAAAAAAGCAACACTGATAATCAAATGCCAATTATACAGTCTATATTGTGCGAATAAACCTATTTTACAAGATAAACCTTGTTAATGTTCAAATAAATTATTTTTTTGCCCCTTAAAATTGTAATGAAAGTGAAAGACTTCTTATGACAGTTACAAGGTCAAAACCAAACATTGTTTCGCAATTATTTAAATTGCCACTTTTATAAAAAAGGTTAATTTACAAGCCACTGGCAAGTGAAAGTTTTTTCACTTTCTGCAACAGGTTTTTGCCATATTAGCATATTATTATCATAAATCTAAACACCCTGATCGCTGCACAGTCTAAAATAAAATTCTCTAGTTGATTGACTTCCTTAATAGAAATATACAAAACAAATTTCGATTCAAATTTAAAACTAGCCTAAATATTCTCAATCTCACAAAAAATAACTGCAAAGTAAAAAATGAAATTATGCAGTAATAATATCACCTAAAGACTTTAAATCAGATATTAAATGGTTCGAGTTTTGTACCGTCGGGTTCACCCAAGCGGGGATTTTATCAATCTTGATAGAATTCCCGCTTTTTTGTTTGTTCAGAATCCTCGTCAACTGCGGGATTGGAGAAAAAAAAGAGTTTACCCGGCAGGTTCGATAACAGTCTAATTCCCGGTTATAGATGATTCCTTCAGGAAACAGTAGATTTTGAAATGCCCTCTTTCCGTTAAAATCTGATTTCTCCCATATTATCAATGGATTAAGGCATGC
>JBKEDN010000190.1:0-61697 GCA_047975435.1 Draconibacterium sp.
ACTGTTTGTCCCTGTTGCTTTGTATCTTGTCCTCATTGTATAAGAATATGCTCCTAAGATACTATTTACTATTATAATAGGCTGATTGGTAGATTTTTAATTTTTAGAGGTTTCCTAAAATGAAACAAGAATTGAGAATAAATCTTTTAATGCTTCTTTTAGCAATTTTTTACCTCGTTGTTTTTGGGTTTTTACTGTGTTTATGGAAATAGACAGCATATCTGCGATTTCTTGCTCCGACATTCGCTTAAAATATGTCATCTGATATATCTTGCGGCATTGCGGAGGGAGAGAATCCAGGGCATTAAAAAGTTCTTTATATACTTCTGACCGAATGAGCACCCCTAAATGATCGTCTTCCCAAGGCAAAACATTGTTTGCAAGCGAATTGTCTGACAATTTGTCTTTTACCTTATTATGCCGAATCCGATTCAAACATTTATTTCTAACCGAATTATAAAGATATGATAGCTGTGCTGAGGCAGTATTTTCTATATGACCATAGTTATTCCATAGACCTTCGAAAGCATCCTGTGCAATATCTTCTGCCTCGTCTTCATCTTTTACAAACGAGAAGGCAAAGAAACATAAAGCGCTGTAATTGCTTGAGAAAAGCGCCTCCAGTGCATCTGCTTTTTGATCATATGATAATTTTTTGTGTGTCATATTATATCATACAAAGCACGCTATTGAATCGTACTAAATCTTTAGAATAAAAAACTTCACTTTGTTTTAGCCCTAGGTTTACGGTTTACATCTACACTCTATGGTTTCTGAAGGAAGATAAAAATAATGAAATAAAATTAGCGACAGTTTGTTTTTTCTTATTATACAAACATCCAGATATGTATTACGCAACATTTATTACAAAAATCAGTTTTTTCTGCATTTCAATTTACAACTTGACAAGAATGACATTTGTGAATTGAAAAAAGCCCGGTTTCCCGGGCTTTCTATTAAATTGTTGGCACCCTTGCTCAGGATGCGCCATCTCTTTTTTTAGCTTATTCCACCCCAAATTTATAAACACAAATGGAGTAGTATTCGCTTCCGGGCTCTAAAATAGTAGAAGGGAATTCCGGTTTGTTCGGACTATCCGGGAAATGTTGCGTCTCCATACAGAAAGCACTTCTAAAACCATAGGGTACACCCTCTTTTCCACTTACTGATCCATCCAGGAAATTACCACCATAAAATTGCATACCGGGTTCGTTGGTATATACTTCCATGGTACGTCCGGTTTGTGGTTCTACTACTTTAGCGGCAAAAGTAAGTCCGTCAGCCGCTGCATTCAGCACCCAGTTGTGATCGTAACCGTTACCCAGTTTCAGCTGTTCAAAATCGTCGTTTACACGTGCACCAATAGCTGTCGGAGTTCTGAAATCCATCGGAGTTCCTTCTACCGGGGCAATTTCACCGGTCGGGATCAGGCCTGCTTCAACCGGAGTATAATTATCAGCATTGATTTCCACAACATGTCCGTTTACATCACCTTGTCCGGCACCTTTCAGGTTAAAGAAAGAATGGTGTGTCAGGTTTATCGGGGTAGCTTTGTCAGTAGTTGCCCAGTATTCGATTTTAATTTCGTTGTCGTTGGTAAGTTTGTACTGTACTTTTACATCCAGGTTTCCGGGATAGCCTTCTTCCCCATCCGGCGAATGATAAGTGAGTACCAGTGTTTGATCGTCGGGTTGTTGTGCATCCCAAACCACATTGTTATACCCTACAATACCACCGTGCAAAGCATTTTCTCCATTGTTTTTAGCCAGTGTGTAAACGGTATCATTAATGGTAAACTCACCTTTGGCAATGCGGTTTCCATAACGGCCAATTAACGAACCAAAATATTTTTCACTGGTCGTTAGATATTCATCTATTGTATTAAATCCCAACACAATATCGCCAAAATTACCTTGTTTATCGGGTGTCCATAACGAAACAATCTTTCCTCCGAAATTGGTAATTTGCGCCACCATCCCCTGGCTGTTTTTAAGGGTATAAAGGTCGATCGGCTTCCCGTTCTGCTCTACTTCAAAATTGGCTTTGTCGATTAAAACAGGTTGCTTGGGCTGTGGTTGCGAACACGAAAAAAGCAACGCTAAGGCTAGTATAAAAAAGGTGTTTTTCATTTGTTATAAATTTTAATTAATTATTATCGGAAGAATTTGCCCCGCACCTAAACAACAAAAATATCAGGGCTTGTGCTAACTATATTTTTAAAATCCTATATCTTGGTAAATTATTGATTTTTCAATAAAAACCTAAAAGTACATTTAAAGTTTTAAAGGAAAAACAATCGCCTAAAATTCTAAACCAATGAAAGCTATTTTTCTTCCAATTGTTGTTTTTGTTACGCTCCTTTTGGCTTCCGGTAGCTGTCAGAAAAATAAAGAAACGACTAAAAAACCCAACATCCTGTTTGCGATTGCCGACGATGCTTCGTGGAAACATTTTAGTGCCTATGGCTGTAACTGGGTGAATACTCCGGCATTTGACCATGTGGCACAAAGCGGAATATTATTTACAAATGCCTATACTCCCAATGCCAAATGCGCTCCGTCGCGGGCCTGTATTTTAACCGGCCGTAACAGCTGGCAACTCGAAGAAGCCTGTAACCATTCACCACATTTCCCCGAAAAGTTTAAAACCTATGCCGAAGCTTTAGGTGAAAACGGATATTTTACAGGAAGTGTTGCCAAGGGCTGGGCTCCCGGCGACCCGGGGAAGAAAGACGGAAAAGCCCGTGAACTTACCGGTCCAAAATTTAATGAATTTACAACCACTCCGCCAACCCGCGGGATAAACAAGAACGATTACGCACGTAACTTTGAAGCTTTTCTGGAAGCAAAACCTGAGGGACAACCCTTTTGTTTCTGGTACGGGAGTACTGAACCTCACCGGGGATATGAATTTGAATCGGGGATAAAAAAAGGCGGAAAAAATACGGATGAAATTGATGAAGTACCGGCTTTCTGGCCCGATGTGGATACCATTCGAAAAGACCTGCTCGACTATGCTTTTGAAATTGAATATTTTGATTCGCACCTTCAGAAAATGCTTGAAAAGCTGGAAGAACTGGGAGAACTGGAAAACACAATTGTGGTGGTTACCGCCGACAACGGAATGCCTTTCCCCAGAATAAAGGGGCAGGTTTATGAATATTCGAACCACCTTCCGCTGGCGATTATGTGGCCCAAAGGCATAAAGAACCCGGGGCGTGTGGTTAACGACTTTGTAAATTTTATCGACTTTGCCCCTACCTGGTTTGATGTTGCGGGTGTTGATCCTGAAAAAGCAGGAATGCAGCCGATATCGGGAAATAGCCTGACGGATATTTTTTATTCAGAAAAAGATGGAACCGTAAACCCAGAACGCGATTTTGTATTGGTAGGTAAAGAACGCCACGATGTGGGCCGCCCCAACGACGAGGGTTATCCCGTTAGAGGCATTCTTCGTAACAGATTTTTGTATTTGCACAATTTTAAACCCGATCGCTGGCCTTTGGGAAATCCTGAAACCGGTTATTTGAACTGCGACGGGAGCCCCACCAAAACATACATTCTGGATACCCGTAGAAAGAAAGGCGTAATGGAATACTGGCAACTAAATTTTGGCAAGCGCGTGGAAGAGGAATTGTATGATATTTCAAAAGATCCGTATTGCATGAACAACCTGGCCGGAGATGAAAAATTTGCAGATACAAAATCCCGGCTGGAGTCTGAAATGCAAGAAAAACTTACCCAACAAAATGACCCCAGAATTTTGGGCAACGGCGATATTTTTGACAACTATGAATATGCCGGTGCCGTAAGAAATTATTACAATCGATACATGGACGGCGAAAAAGTTCCGGCGGGCTGGGTAAATAAGACCGATTACGATAAAGACCTCATGAAGAAATAAATTCACAGATATAAAAAAACCGTTCCCAAATGCAGGAACGGTTCTCTTCTAAATTCAAATCAAAACTAGTTCTTCAACAAATCCTTGATTCCTCCAATAGAAGAAAGGATTCCACTGGCTTCGTATGGCAGATAAACAGTTTTATTGTCTTGCCCGCTCACCATTTCACGGAAAGTTTCGAGGTATTTCATGGCAACCATGTAGTTGATCGGGTCGCCATTTTTTGCAATGGCTTCGGTAACTTTCAAAATTGCTTCGGCTTCTCCTGCGGCACGTTTAATCCGGGCCATGGCATCTCCTTCTGCTCTCAGAATTTCCGACTGTTTTTCGCCTTCTGCCCTGTTAATTTGCGATTCTTTAAAACCTTCAGCTTCCAGGATTGCTGATTTTTTAGATCCTTCTGCTTCCAGAATTCTTGCCCGGCGGTCGCGCTCGGCACGCATTTGTTTTTCCATGGCGTCGCGAATGTCACGCGGCGGGTTGATGTCCTGCAATTCAACACGGTTTACTTTTACTCCCCACTTGTTGGTGGCATCATCAAGAATAATACGCAGTTTCGAGTTAATCGTATCGCGCGAAGAAAGTGTTTCATCCAGGTCCATTTCTCCAATTACGTTACGAAGTGTTGTTTGCGTCAGTTTCTCAATGGCATCCGGAAGGTTTTCAATTTCGTACAGTGCTTTTATCGGATCCATGATCTGAAAATAAAGTAGCGCATTGATTTCGGTCCCCACATTGTCTTTTGTAATTACGTTCTGACGCGGGAAATCATATACAGTCTCGCGCAGGTCAATACGGTCTTTGGTTTTGAAATTTACGATCTTACGCCCATCGAAGTCTTCGCGAACATAACGCCAGATGATTTTACGCGGCTGATCAACAATGGGAATAATAATGTTAATTCCCGAAGTAAGGGTACGGTGGTACTTTCCCAGGCGCTCAACGATCATTGTTTGCGACTGTTGAACAATACGAATACCGACAGCAGCAAAAGCGATAACAAAAACCGCCAGTAAAATGAGAATCAAGGTTGTTGGATTCATTGTAATAGTTTTTAATTGATTTCTTTAACTGTTAATACAATACTGTTTAACTGAACAATTTCAACGACAGATCCTGCAGAGATCACATCGTTGCCAAGAGAGCGGGCCTTCCAGTTGTCGCCGTCAAGCGAAACGCGGCCCCGGTTGTTTTCATTGCTTATTTCTTCCGAAACGGTAGCAAACCGTCCGATCATGGCATCGATATTTGTTTTTGTATCGTCCGATCGTTTGTAGGCAATTTTTCGCATAAACGGGCGTACCAGAAAAAAGCTGAGTAAGGTAGCCGCCGAAAACAAAACAATCTGCCATTCGAGCGAACCATCCATGCCGGCAACCATTGAGCCAATTAAAGCACCAACGCCAAAGTTTACCAACACAAAGGAAGGGACGAAAATCTCCATTATAAAAAATAACAGAGCAGCCAGTAACCAAATATGCCAAAGTTCAAATTCCATAATTTTTAAATTTTAACGGATGAACCAAAGTTAGCACCGGCTCCTTCTTTCCTGTAATTTTTAAGGGGCTTTTCTTCTGAAATGATATAAAAAAAGAGATGAGACATTTCGTCGTATTCACCCGGTTTTTAACCACTCCCGAAATGTGGCTGCCTTTAAACGGCTAATGATTAAACTGTCAGGAAAACCGTTGTGCACGTTCAGCGAGACCCGGATTTTACCGTTATTTTCAGGCCTGATCCCGGCTACTACATTTCGGGTAACGATGAACTGTCGGTTTGCCCTGAAAAACATTTCAGGAGATAACAATTTGTTCAGGTTCTCCAGCGACAGATCATGAACGTATTGTTTCCCTTCGCCGGTAACCACATAAGTAATTTTATTGGCCGAGTACAGAAATGCGATTTCATCCAGGCCCAGGAAAAAAGTTTTGCTACCTACCTTCAATGTCAATCTTTCACTTTCCTTTTTTTCAGGAATAATTGTCTCAGGATCTTTTTGCGGATGATTATTTTCGAGTGGTTCAACAGTAAGTACAATACTGTCGATGGCAACTACCCTTACTTTTTCGCCCACCGGAATAATCTGCCCCGAAATGGCCACACTTTTCCACTGGTCGCCATCAATGGCAACACAGCCTGAGTGGCTCTTTTCATCAATCTCCTCAAGTACTTTTCCAAGTTTGCCGACCAAACCACCGGCATTGGTGTTAATGGCCTTCTTTTGGTAAGCATATTTTGTCATCAGCGGTTTCACCCCGATAACCCCAAGCAGGGTACCGATAATAAAAAGGATTATTTGCAGGGCAACGGGAGCATTCAAAAAAGCCCCTAAAAATGCAAAAACACAACCGATGCCAATACTGGCCATTAAAAACGAAGGGATAAAAATCTCCAGTATAAAAAAGACAATGGCAGCAAGTACCCACAAGTGCCAGGTATCAAATTCCATAAGCTATTTGCTAAGTTGGTTTATAGTTTTTATTAAATGTTTCACACGGGTTCGTTCCACTTTATTCTCCCAGTTTCCACCCTCTTTTAACGAAGATCCAACGATAAATCCGTCTGCCCAATTCCAGTATTCATGAATGTTTTTGGTATCAATGCCCGAACCTATCAGTACCGGAATTTTAACTGCACTTTTCACTTCTTTCAATTCTGAAAGCAATGGTTTTTCCCCGGTTGAATTTCCACTTACAATTACGCCGTCGGAAAGAAAGAATTCGGCAGCCTTGGCGGTTTCTGCAATCGAAACATCAGCCGAAACAGCATGCGACGAATGCTTTTTTTTAATATCTGTGAATATCTTTACCTGTTCGGCACCAATCTGTTTCCGGTACCTGAGCAGTTCCCCGGCGTCACTGTTCATCATTCCTTCGTCGGCCAAATGCCCAAAAACAAAACCTTCGGCCCTGATAAAATCGAACCCTGCAGCCAATGCCACTGCCAGCGCTGCTTTATTGGCGCCAGCTAAAATTTGTATTCCCAACGGTATTTTTATAGCTGAACGGAGCGCACAAGCAATCGCTGTCATTGCGGCAATTATTTCTGGCCCAACAGTACGATTCAGATAAGGCCGGTCGTGCATGTTTTCGATCATAATCGCAGCTACACCTTCTTCCTGAAGAATTGTTGCATCGGCAAGTGCGTCGCTTATTAAGTCGGCAACAGGGCGATTATTTCCGGGCGTTCCGGGCAAAGCACCTACATGTACCATCCCGATTATACTTTTGTTCAGTTTCAAAACATGTGTTTTTTTGATACCGCTTAAAATTAAACGTAATCCGCTAAATTACCTCATCCTTACCTAAAAAAGAAAGTGAATTTGTCTGAATTGTTTCAGGCTGAATTTGTACTTTTGGTTGACATTTTTAATCCTAAATTCAGTTACCTAATGAAAACATTTACCGGAATATTTACGCTCGGAATTATCTTACTGATTACTTCCTGCCAATCAGAACAAAAACCCAACACACTCTCCAAAAAGGAAATAAAAGAAGGCTGGGAGTTGCTTTTCGACGGAAAATCGCTCGACAACTGGAAAACCTTTAACGGAGGCCCTGTAAGCGGTTGGAAGATTGAGGGCGATGAGTTACAAAATTCAGGGGTTGGCTCCGATCACGGCGGCGATATTATCACCAAAAAAGAATACGCCAATTTTGAATTATGCCTCGAATGGAAGATCGCCCCCCAAAGTAATTCCGGAGTTTTTTACCACGTACAGGAAGGCCTTACCAATGCCATTTATGAGTCGGGCCCCGAGTATCAACTGATTGACGGTAAAGGCTGGCCAAGCGAAATCCATGACGATCAGTACTCAGGCGCCAACTATGCAATGAATGCACCCGAAAATGCAGAGGTTAAACCTGTGGGCGAATGGAATGCTACCCGCATTATCGTAAACGGCCCGCATGTTGAGCACTGGCTAAACGGCACCAAAGTGCTTGAATACGAATTGTGGTCGGATGACTGGAAAGCCAGAAAAGCCAACAGCAAATGGGCCGATGCTCCTGAATACGGAATGGCAAAAAGCGGCCACATCGGGTTACAGGATCACGGTGGTTTAACCATGTTCCGGAATATGAAAATCAGGGAAATTAAATAAATAGCCTGTCACCATTGCCACAAATGCAGAACCCCGGAGCAAAAAAGAGTCCCGTTTGTGACGGGATGACCGGCTTGTTTTTGAACTTTGTCAAAAAATTTATCTTTACTGCAAATTCTTAACTATGGCAATTACCGCATTCAGGGGAATGAAACCGTTTCCCCAACTTTTATTTTCGGCGTTTGTAATTCTCGTCTGCTTTTTAGTGTTCATGATTCTTTCTTTTGTAATTGCCGTTCCTGTTTTTGGATTCGATTCAATACTCAGCCTCCCAACGCTTACCGATTTGGATAATCCGGAAAGCATGGCGGTACTAAAATATTTCCAGACCGTTCAGGCCATTGGGTTGTTTATTCTTCCACCGCTCATTCTCGCATACCTTTATCAGGACAGTATATCCGGGTATCTTTATCTGAACAAATCATTCCGGGGTTCAACCTTGCTAATGGTAATTGCACTGATGGTTTTTATGATGCCGTTTATCAATTTCACAGCCGAATTAAACAGCCGCCTTTCATTGCCTGGCTGGCTATCGGGAGTGGAAGAATGGATGCGCAACTCGGAAGATGAAGCAGCCCGGTTAACAGAAGCATTCCTGAATGTGCAAACCATTCCGGGGCTTGCCTTTAACCTTTTTATGGTTGCCTTATTACCTGCAATAGGCGAAGAATTGTTGTTTCGCGGAGTTATTCAAAAAATTCTCACCCGTATGACACGCAATCACCATTGGGGAATCTGGATTTCGGCCATTCTTTTTAGTGCAATGCACATGCAGTTTTTTGGGTTCTTTCCGCGCATGCTTCTCGGTGCTATTTTCGGATATTTGCTGGTATGGAGCGGGTCGATGTGGCTCCCAATGCTGGGCCACTTCCTGAATAACGCAATGGCTGTAACAGCCATGTTCCTGGTAAACAAAGGAACCATTAGCGAGGGTGTGGAAGATTACGGTTCGGCCAGCTACCTTGCTGCCGTTATAAGCCTCGCAGTTATGCTCGCTCTGTTATTTCTGATAAAAAAGGAAAACACAGGCAATAAGATTGTAGCCGCCGAAATCGGGTATTAACCTGAGTTCGATTTTAAAATGGCTCACAGCTTTAGCTATTTTTAGTCAGAAATTTTCACCGATTTTTGAAGTCTTATCGGGATAATACGAGAAAATTGGGGGAAGTTTATGGCAAAAAGAGCAAAGCCCGAAGGGAAAGTTCTTCTCACGCCATCTTTGCATTTAAAATTCTTTGAAATAGCCCGCTATTACTTCATAATTTTAAATACAAACCTGACGCAATTATAACTTTCTGTGAAAATATTTTAAAGTCGAACTCAGGTTATTAGTTAAACTGCATAAATAAATCGCGCTGAACAAACCTGGGTTTTTCTTCGGCTTTCTCTTCTTGCACAGTTTCTTCAACTGGTTCTTCAGTTTTTTCAGCCTGTTGTTTCTGCAGTAATTTTCGCTCTTTTCGTCGTAACACGTAAACAATGCCAAAATCTTCGGCCAGTTTTCGTTTTTCTTCTTCCGAACCGGCTTCCAGTTCCAGGTGATTTTCAATTTCGGTCCACAACTGGGCAATAAAATCATTGGTTGTTTTTCGCAATTGCTGCATTTTTTCGAAAGTCCTGAGCGTATTGCGTTTCAGGTTTTGCTGAAATATTGCTGCATCGCTAAACTCTTCGAGCTTGAATTTTACCAAGGCGATTGACGGGCTGTAAATAGCGCTTCCACCCTGCCGAACACGGTTTTGTTCGCCGTTCACCACAATCTGCCCCCATTCCAATATCTCTTGTTCCGAATTGAGAGTAGGTGTTTTCCCTCCCAGTTCCTGTAGTTTACCGTAATATTTTAAACCGCCGTTTATCTCACCTCTTTCCGAAGCAAACAGCAATACCTGAATAAAATGCGAAAGATATAAACGTGCTGTTTCCTGGGTGGTTTTATATTGCTTGTTATTATCCGATTGCTGCTTAATGTTCAGTTCGTAGTGTTTTAATGTATTCTCAAACTGATTCTTTACGCTTTGAAGTTCCTCTATCGAATGCTTTGCGAACGGGATGTTCCGGCTGGTGATTGTATTTACTTTTTGCAGGGCTGCTTCCAGTGCGCGAAGCCTTGCTTTGTCCGTTGTGGGTAATCTTCTGTATGGCATAAGTCCTTCTTGTTTTTGCGAATTTAAAGAATCAAAACCTCAGATGCAGGTCTTCGCAAAGCGACTTATACACATTCGTTTGTGAATTATGTGAAAAAAGAAGGCCTTTCCGAATAAGAAAAGGCCTTCAATAATATGATAAGTTAACAAACTATCTGCTCAAACGGGCTTTTAAATACTCCCTGTTCAGGCGTGCAATGTTCATGATTGAGATGCTTTTCGGACACTCGGCTTCACACGCGCGGGTGTTGGTACAACCGCCAAAACCAAGTTCGTCCATTTTTGCTACCATGCTCATTGCCCGTGTTTTAGCTTCTACTTTTCCTTGTGGCAATTTTGCCAAATGAGAAACTTTTGCAGAAACAAACAACATTGCCGATGAGTTTTTACAAGCGGCTACGCACGCACCACATCCGATACATGCGGCAGCATCCATTGCTTCTTCGGCATCTTCGCGTGCAACCGGAATTGCATTTGCATCAGGTATGCCACCGGTATTAACCGATACAAAACCACCGGCCTGGAGAATTTTATCAAACGCACTGCGATCCACCACCAGGTCTTTAATTACCGGGAAAGCACGGGCACGCCAGGGCTCAATAATAATGGTTTCACCATCCTTGAACTTCCGCATATGCAACTGACAGGTAGTTACTTCGGTGTCCGGTCCGTGCGGGCGCCCGTTGATGTAAAGACTACAGGTTCCGCAAATACCTTCGCGGCAATCGTGGTCAAAAGCGATCGGGTCAATTCCTTTTTCAATCAGGTCGTTGTTTAAAATGTCCATCATTTCAAGGAAAGAAGATCCGGTCGAAACATTCTCGATTGTATATGTCTCGAATTTTCCTTTGGATTTAGCATTTTTTTGCCTCCAAACTTTTATTTTGAGTTGTTTCAGAATTTTATCAGCCATTTCTTTACGATTTTAAGATTAATAGAAAAGATGTGAGTAATGAGATTTTAGTATTGAACCTTCAGCAATGTTTGCAGGAATTGAAATAGCTGCTCTTCTCATCTGAGAAGTAATTCCAAAGAGTTCTTCTTTTGGGAAACTCTGTGTTTGTAAGTAAACCTCTTTAACAAGAGCTCTGCCTTTTTGCCATACTTTCAATTCTTTAAACTGGTGCATTTTTGCTTTTTAATGGTTTCTCTTTCTTGTCTCACATACTTTTTACTCAATACTCTGTACTAAGAATGTTACTTGTAACTACGTTGTGTGAGTTTCACATTCTCAAAAACCAAATCTTCTTTGTGCAGTACCGGCTCATTGCCTTCTCCCTTAAATTCCCAGCACGAAATATAGGTAAACTTGTCGTCGTTACGTTTTGCTTCACCTTCTTCGGTTGCCGATTCCAGGCGGAAGTGGCCTCCACAAGATTCGTTTCTATCGAGTGCATCACGAGCCATCAGTTCACCAATATCAAAAAAGTCGGCTACGCGTCCTGCCTTTTCCAGCTCTGGGTTCAGGTTATCCAGTTCTCCCGGGATTTTTACATCTTTCCAGAATTCAGCCCGTACTTCCTGTATTTCTTTAATGGCCGTTTTTAAGCCTTCGGCATTACGCGCCATTCCCACGTATTCCCACATAATGTGCCCCAGTTTTTTATGGAAATAATCGACAGGTTTGGAACCTTTAATATTGAACAGTTTTTCAATTCGGTCAGTAACTGCTTTTTCAGCTTCAGCAAATTCCTTCGCTTTTACATCGGTTTTTGGGGTCATAATTTCATTTGCCAGGTAATCACCAATGGTGTAGGGCAATACGAAATAACCGTCGGCTAATCCCTGCATTAAAGCCGAGGCACCTAAACGGTTCGCTCCGTGATCAGAGAAATTGGCTTCACCAATCGAGTATAGACCGGGAACAGTTGTCATCAGGTTGTAGTCAACCCAGGTTCCACCCATTGAATAGTGAATAGCCGGATAAATCATCATCGGCTCTTTGTACGGATCTGTATCAGTGATCTTTTCGTACATCTGGAACAGGTTTCCATAACGGGCTGTAATTACATCTTTCCCCAATCGTTCAATTGAATATTTGAAATCGAGGAATACAGCTTTTCCTTCAGAGTTTACGCCAAAACCTGCATCGCAACGCTCTTTGGCAGCACGCGAAGCAACATCGCGCGGAACCAGGTTACCATAGGAAGGATATCTTCTTTCGAGGTAAAAATCACGGTCTTCATCAGCAATATCGTTCGGGCCAATTTCGCCTTTCTGCAATTTTACTGCATCTTCTTTTTTCTTCGGAACCCAAACACGACCGTCGTTACGCAACGATTCCGACATTAAGGTCAGTTTCGACTGCTGGTCGCCATGAACCGGAATACAGGTCGGGTGGATTTGTACAAAACAAGGATTCGACATGAACGCTCCTTTTTTGTAGCATTGCCAAGCTGCCGATCCGTTACTTCCCATTGCATTGGTTGAAAGGAAGAATACGTTTCCGTAACCACCTGTTGCCACTACTACGGCGTGTGCTCCAAATCGTTTCACTTCCCCTGTTACCAGGTCGCGAGCTATAATTCCACGCGCTTTCCCGTCAATTTTAACAACATCCAGCATTTCGTGGCGGCTGTACATTTCAACTGCGCCTTTGGCAATCTGACGGTTGAGTGCCTGGTAAGCACCAATCAGCAACTGTTGTCCGGTTTGCCCGCGTGCGTAAAACGTACGGCTTACCAACACACCGCCAAAAGAACGGTTATCGAGTAAACCGCCGTATTCGCGGCCAAAGGGAACACCCTGCGCCACACATTGGTCAATAATATTTGGTGACACTTCGGCCAAACGATAAACATTGGCTTCACGTGCACGGTAGTCACCTCCTTTAATGGTATCGTAAAACAAGCGATAAACCGAGTCGTTATCGTTCTGGTAGTTTTTTGCCGCATTGATACCACCCTGTGCGGCAATGGAGTGCGCACGGCGCGGGCTATCCTGGTAACAAAATGCTTTTACTTTATATCCGAGTTCGGCCAGTGAGGCAGCTGCAGAAGCACCCCCCAAACCGGTTCCAACTACAATAATTTCTAATTTACGCTTGTTGGCAGGGCTCACCACTTTAATAGCCGCCTTATGCTTGGTCCACTTCTCGGCCAATGGCCCCTGTGGTATTTTACTATCTAAAATGCTCATAATTCTTTCCTTTTTAATTGTTCAATCCAAACATGAAATAAAGCGGAATAATCGCAAAACCAAGGGCAACCACCACGGCGTAAACCTGGGCAATAATCTGCCACCTCTTCAGCCAGTATTTGTTGTTAAGCCCCAGTGTCTGGAATGACGACCAGAATCCGTGTGAAAGGTGCAATCCCAGCAACAGTCCACCAACAATGTACAAAATACACAAGGCAGTGCTGCTCATAAAAGCTCCCGAAACAAGTGCATACGTGTTTTCCATGTGCACTCCGCCAACGAGTACTTCGGTCAGTGAAGGGTCCCCGGTAAATTTAATTTTCACAAAAAAATCGAGGATATGGATGATCAGAAAAACCAATACCAATGCCCCCAGGATCAGCATGTTGCGCGATGCCCATGAACTGGCCCCGCTCATGTTCTTTTTGGCATACTTCACCGGGCGTGCTTTCCAGTTCTGATACTCCAGCATGAACGACCATAAGATGTGAACTATGAATCCCAATCCAAGAATGGGTTCCATTACTTTGATAAGTGGGTTGGTGGCCATAAAATGGGCTCCCTGATTAAACAAATCGCCACTGTCATCAAAAATAAGTAACAGGTTTAACCCCAAATGGACTGCAATGAATACCATCAGGAAAATACCCGACACACTCATTATGAACTTTCTTCCAATTGAGGCAGTCAAAAATTTGCTCATAATCTATTTATATTTTGGTTGATTTAATAACTCTTTAAAAGAGCCTCACAAATGTAGAGGAACCCCCTTTTATCCACAAAAAAGGCGTTCTAAAATAGCTAATTTAAAATGTTTCTACAAACAATTTAATTTTGGGTTTAAATTGAGGTTTTAGGTTATGAGATTTGACAGGTAAATAGTGAGAAAAGTCTTCATTGAATTTTGTTTCTAGATGAGCTTCTATTTAAGCTCCCGAAACGCCCGGCTCCATTCCTTTAAGGTAAACCGATCGCTTAATGCAACCAGTTCGGTTGGCAGAAAATCATCATCAACTTCGGTTACTGAAACGGTATCAAATGTACACTGAACGGCCATTACCTTTTTCTCAGACAATTTTACATAGCCTTTTATTCGATAGGATTTGGGCGCCCAATTTTCCAGAAAAGAAAGCAAAGCGGCTTTTGAAACTTTTTTCTTTGTTTTTATAACCATCGAATTCACTGCCGGGCGAGGCATTGCCTGAACTTTGTCTAAATAAAATTTACCGATTGCATCGTCTCCTAATTCGAAATCAATTTTACAAAATGAAGTAGATTTTATTTCAGCAAAAGGATTTATCTTTTTTATTTCTTCCAGCAGAACGTCCAATGTTCCGCTATGCAAATCAATTTTATTGACCACAACAACATCGGCCATTCGAAGCTGATGATTTACCCGCTGCCGCATCAAACCTATTTTGCTGAAATTCTGTGCATCAACAATGCACCAATTCGAAGCCAGAAATATCTTTTCGGAAAGCTGCCCCGAAGAAAGCACTTCAGAAACGGCAGTGGTATCCGAAAGTCCCGAAGCTTCAACGATTACAACATCAGGTTGATTTTCATCAATAAAACGTTCCAGCGATCGTGTAAAACCCCCCAGCAAACAATCGCAAAATACTGATCCGTTTTTGAACTCCAGCAGCTGAAAATTGTCTCCCGATTTTCTTAATTCAAGTCCGTCGATATTCGAAGGAGCAAATTCATTCTGTACAATCCCGATCTTCCTTTTCGAAGCATTTTGTTCGATAATCCGCTTCAGAAAAGTGGTTTTCCCGCTTCCCAAAAAACCTGAAACAATATGAAGTGGAATTTTTTGCATCGTCTCATTAAAATTGTTTATTTGATATTCCTGAAAAACATAACGAATTACCCGGCAAATTGTAATAAGATTTTGTTCATGGTCGCATATTCTTCTTCTGTAAAGATTACGAAATCGTTTATACAATCGAAAAAAAGTGTCAGAAAATTTTAACACCCAAAGCTCAATACACCGTCCTCCCCAGACAAAATTTGTATGATGGTTTGCCCTGCGCAAAGAAGAGATCAACCATTGACTTGCTAACATCCACTCATATATCTATATTTAGTACCAATAATCAGCAATAACATATGAAAGCACTGGTTCTTGAAAAGTACAATGAATTGGTTTATAAAGAGGTTACAGAACCTGTTCCGGCAAAAAATGAAGTACTGGTAAAAGTAAAAGCCTGCGGTATTTGCGGCTCCGATGTGCACGGGATGGATGGCAGCACCGGAAGAAGAATACCGCCAATCATTATGGGGCACGAAGCTTCCGGAGTAATCATAGCTTTGGGAAGTGAAGTGGCAGGCTGGAATATTGGCGACAGGGTAACATTCGATTCAACGATTTACCCACTTAACGACTGGTACACCTTGAATGGCCATTATAATTTAAGCGAAAACCGGCAGGTACTTGGCGTTTCTCCCGGAACTTACAAAAAGCACGGAGCTTTTGCCGAATATGTAACCGTACCGGAACACATTCTTTACAAACTGCCTGATAACGTATCTTTTGAACAGGCCGCTATGGTAGAGCCCGCAGCGGTTGCGCTACATGCCATTCATCGGTCGGGAATCCAACTGGGCGAAAGTGCCGCAGTGATTGGTGCAGGAATGATCGGCCTGTTTCTGGTTCAGCTTTTGTCACTTTCCAACGCTTCCCCGCTTTTTGCCATCGATGTTGATGATTCGAAATTGGAAATGGCAAAAAAATTTGGTGCCGAAGTGGTTTTGAATTCGAATAAAAATAAACTCACAACCGAAGTTTTAGCCCGAACAAATAATCGCGGAGCTGACCATGTTTTTGAAGCCGTTGGAATTAGCCCAACCGTTAACAATGCCATCGAAATTGTCAGAAAAGGAGGAAAAGTGGTGTTGGTTGGCAACCTTTCTCCAAGCATTGATTTCCCGCTTCAAAGTGTAGTTACCCGCGAAATAAAGGTTTTGGGAAGCTGTGCTATCAGGGGAGAATACGAAACAGTTCTTCAACTGATTGCAGCCGGGAAAATACGGGTTGATGATATGATTTCGGCCGTTACACCTCTTTCGGAGGGCGCAGGTTGGTTTAAACGATTGTACAACAAAGAACCCGGGTTGAAGAAAGTGATTCTTGTACCATAAGCTTTTCCTGATTTTTCAATAAGGCCAAAATCAGCACAAACCATAAAACTTAAATCAACGTGAAAAAAGATACTTACAATATTGCCATTCTTGGTTGCGGAAAAGTTGCTCATCTTCACGCCAAAGCCATCCGGAATTTATCCAGTGCACAATTGTCAGGCGTTTGGAGCCGGACAGAAGAAACGGCAAAAAACTTTGCATCAATATACAATGTTGAAGCTTTTAACGACATTTCAAAACTTATTTCCGAAAAGAAAATTGACCTGGCCATTGTTTGTACGCCTCATCCTTTTCACCTTGAACCAACGCTGGAAGCAGCCCGGGCCGGAGCAAATGTTTTGGTTGAAAAACCACTGGCCTCAACGCTTGCGGATTCCGACGAAATGATTAGTGCTTGCAAAAAACACGGTGTTAAACTGGGGGTTATCAGTCAGCGACGCTGGTATAAGCCGGTAAAAAGAATAAAAAATGCCATTGAAGAAGGTAAAATCGGAAAGCCTGTTTTTGGAACCGTGAACATACTCGGCTGGCGCGATAAAGCGTATTACGATGCCGATGCCTGGCGCGGGACCTGGAAGATGGAAGGTGGCGGAGTTTTGGTCAACCAGGCGCCGCATCAACTCGATATTTTGTTGTGGTACATGGGTGAAATTGATGAAGTTTATGGTGTATGGAAAAACCTGAATCACCCTTATATAGAAGTGGAAGATACTGCTGTGGCAATCATTAAATTCAAAAATGGCGGGATCGGCAATCTTATTGTTAGTAATTCTACCAAGCCCGGGATTTACGGAAAAGTTCACGTACACGGCGACAACGGTGCTTCGGTGGGTGTCCAAACCGATGGAGGAGCCATGTTTATTGCCGGGATGTCAGGGATTCTGGAGCCGCCTGTAAACGACATCTGGACTATTCCCGGCGAAGAACAATACCTAAATCAATGGAAAGAGGAAGACTCCGCCTTTTTTCAATCTGTCGATCCAACCGTTTATTACATGAAAAAACAAATTGAAGATTTTTTGGCGGCATTAAGCAATAACGCCGAACCGTTGGTAAGCGGTGAAGAAGGACGAAAAACAGTGGAATTATTTACAGCCATTTACCGTTCAACGCGGGACAATCAGCCAATAAAATTTCCGCTTCAGCCTGAAAAAGACCGAAATGATATGGACGGCCGGCTGATCTAACTACTTTTACACAAACTAAACCTAAAAACGATGTCAACACTTTTTATCTTTTTTTTGGTTACCTCGGCGGTTGCACTGTTGCTTTTTATGGTGCTCAAACTAAAAATAAACGCTTTTATTACCCTGCTAATTATCTCCATTTATGTGGGAATCCTGACCGGTATGCCGCTAAAAAACATTCTTCAAAGCATACAGGATGGCATGGGAAGTACACTGGGCTTTGTGGCAACAGTGGTTGGCTTGGGGGCCATTTTCGGCCAGATGCTTGAAAGCTCGGGAGGAGCTTTGTCGCTGGCACATTCGTTAATAAAAAAGTTCGGAAAAGAAAAGGCTACCTGGGCAATGGTAATTACAGGCTTTGTTGTTGCAATTCCGGTTTTTCTCGATGTTGGTTTTATCATTCTGGTCCCCATTATTTACGCGCTTTCAAAAGATACCGGAAAGTCGCTGCTGTATTACGGCATCCCTTTGTTAGCCGGACTTGCAGTTACGCATAGCTTTATTCCACCTACTCCCGGGCCGGTTGCAGTTTCCGATATCCTGAATGCACAATTGGGCTGGGTGATATTTTTTGGTGTTATCCTGGGATTTCCAACAGCTGTTATCGCCGGCCCGCTCTGGGGAAAATACATTTCAAAAAAAATACACATTTTGCCTCCTGCCGAGTTATTAAATTCTTTCGAAGAAGAGAAAAAAGATCGGGATCTTCCTTCGTTTCGTGTTGTAGCCTTAATTATTTTAATACCACTGGTACTGATTTTACTAAATACTTTATCCTCGCTTTTGGTTGAAAAAGGAGTGATCGAAAAGTCGATGATAACTGATGGAGTTGAATTTATCGGACACCCGTTTACAGCGCTGATCATTGCCACATTAATTGCAATTTATGTTTTGTGCGTAAAAAGAGGGATGCCCAAACAGACCATTCTCGACCTGAGTACCAAAGCACTTGGCCCGGCAGGAATCATCATTTTAATAACCGGTGCCGGAGGAATGCTTAAACAAATACTGGTGGATTCGGGAATCGGAAAAATGATGGCAGAATCGATGGCAAATTCTGCCTTACCACCCATTGCTCTCGCGTGGATTCTTGCGGCAGTGGTGCGGGTAACACAAGGCTCGGCAACCGTTGCCATGATTACTGCTGCCGGAATTATCGCACCGGTTATTAACGAGTTGGGATTGAACGATCCACAACGCGCATTGGTGGTTCTGTCTATTGCATCGGGGGCCACTTTGTTGTCGCATGTTAACGACAGCGGATTCTGGCTGGTAGGCAAGTATTTCGGAATGAATGAAAAACAAACCCTGCAATCGTGGACCGTCATGGAATCGATTATTGCATTTTGTGGACTTGCCTTTACCTTGCTTGCCAGTTTATTTGTTTAATATGTAGTTGTAAATATGATCAAACACATTTTCTCCGGTATATTGTTTTTAGTCTTTGCCCAGCTGCAAACCAGTGCGCAGGATAACCTTATCAATCACATTTTTGACCTTATCTACAGCCAGCATTACGATTCTGCTACCGTTCTGTTAGCCCGGAATAATATGAAAATTGACGGCTATTACCGGGCAGTTCTGGAAATAGATTTGAGTTACTGGGAAAATGTTACCGGAACGGATGATCCGGATTATGAAGCATTCGAAATCACGCTTAACAAATACAACATCGTTTCGGCCACAACTTTTCACGAAAAAGCCATTCGTTTAATTACACTTTCATACCAGTTGCGTTATGAACTGAAACGCTTTAAGATTTTTAATGCCATTTCAACCCGAAAAAAAACCTTAACACTTTTCAACGAATTAAAAAACAGCGCGTCTGTATTAAACCCCGGACAACGGGAGTTGTTTCAGCTCTACAGCGCTTTAATTCTTTATTTCGACAACTACTTAAGGCCCTTTTTTGCCAACGGGAAAGACGAAAACATGCTTGTTGCACTTTCAAAAATGGAAAAATTATCAACTTCTGCAGCTCCAATTACTTCTACCCTTTCCTCTTATTTCTTAGGAAAAATTTATCTGAATTATGAAAAGCAGGCCGAAAAAGGTGCGCTTCATTTTAAAGCACTTACCGGGCGTTATCCTGAAAACCAAAAGTTCAAAGAATTATACAACGAATGCACACTTAAGGCGGAAGATTAAAACACGTTTTATTTTTAACTCGTTTCTTTGTCCCACAAGGCCAGATGCGAATGGTCGCGATGAAACGTACGATGGTGACATTTTGGACAGATTGCCTTTTTTAAGCGATGAATATTGGTAAGCTTTAATCTCGATCTGCATTGGGCACATCTGAACTCCGTTTTATGCACCACCTCCTCGTTGTCGTAAACCCTTACTTCAATTTTATCGTGCAAAGTTTTACAACGCGGGCATTTATAAATCTGAAATCCTGCTTTCAGAAACAAGCTTCGGTTTTCCTTTGCCAGTTTTTGAAGCAGGCGGTGCGTTTTATAATGAAAAATCTGTGTCGGTTGTTTCAGATATTCGCGCAAAGGTTGAGAATGTACCAAAAATCCGTGCCCTTGATTAAAGTTTTCCCGGTATCCGCAGTGGTCGCAGTGATATGAATAAGCATGCCCCATGGAACGATGATTTGTATAAAGTTAATCATTTTACAGCGGTTTGAAAACCCACATAAAAACATTGAAACGAGTTTTATTACAGCATTTTGCGAAAACAATTTGAAGCCGTGTTTGTATTATTACTGAAATTAAAAATACAGTACAAATGAAAACAATATTGACAGCTCTTATACTTCTTACCGTTTTTGCCGCAAACAGCCGTTCGCAAGAGTTGAACGTGGGCGACAAAGCTCCTGAATTTAAAGCAAAAGCAGATAACGGATCGGACTGGGATTTAAAAGACTACATCGGCAAAAAATTTATCGTCGTATATTTCTACCCGGCAGCAATGACCGGCGGTTGTACCAAACAAGCTTGTGCCTACCGTGATTTCAAGAGTGAAATTGCTTCGGCAGATGCCATGGTTGTGGGTATAAGCGGCGACAAGGTGGAAGGATTAAAACTTTTCAAAAAAGCAAACAACCTGAATTTTATGCTGCTTTCGGATGCCAATGGCGAAATTGCCGGAAAATTTGGTGTCCCTACCCGGGCAGGTGGCAGCATTACCCGTGAAATAGACGGACAGGATTTTGACCTGGTAAGGGGAGTAACCGCCAGCAGATGGACTTTTGTAATCGATAAAAGCGGAAAAATTGTTTACAAAAACACAGAAGTCGATGCCACAAAAGACACACAACAAATATTAGAATTCATCAAAAACAATTCTTAACTTAGCTATTGATTTACAGCCCTGTTAAAAAGTTTGTGATAATGAAAAAAATAACAATTCTATTCGTTTTGTGCTTTGCAATGATGTTCTCATTCGAAGCAAAATCGCAGGCAGAAGTAGATTTTTCAAAAACGCTGACTGTTTGGCTTCCTGTCTCCGAAGGCTCAGCAGAAAAAGAACCGTTTACTGCGAAAAACTACACCACAGTTTTATCGGCCTCAGGAAACATTACAAAAATTGCCCATTTCCAGTTACCTGAAGGTCATTTTATGATTCCCAAAAACGGGATAAATTACATTGCATTGTCTCATCCACTGGCTTTTGATGATACAGGAAAAGTTACTGAATACATGGTTGACGACAATGTAAAAGTAAACAACAAAGGTGAATTTCGGGTGCGTTTTCACTCCAACGGAGCGGGCAATGTTTTTCCGAACTGGGTTTGGTATTAAAGCATACAGGGAGCATGTTTGCTCCTTTTTTGTTTTCAGCTGTTGTGTAAAAATTATCTTTGCCAAAAATTTTGCTTTTGGAAACCAATTCGTTTCTAAAATATTTTGAAGGGCATCCGGGCATTTCCGAAGTTGAAAAAAAGCTGCTTGTCCCCCCGGGTGAAAAAATTCACCTGCAAGGACTTATTGGCTCTGCCAAAACCATTCTGCTCGCCAGGCTTTTTCAAAATACCGGTAAAAATTTTGTTATTTTGCTCAACGATCGCGAAGAAGCAGCTTATTTCTACGACGATCTGAATAACCTGGGTTTATCGGAACAAACGTTGTTTTTCCCGTCTTCCTACAAGCGATCAGTTCAATACGACCAGCCGGAGCAGGAAAATATTGTTCAAAGAACTGAAGTTCTTAACCTGCTCTCGAAAAAAGAAAATTCATACTTACTGGTTTCTTATCCCGAAGCTTTGGTTGAAAAAGTTATTTCTAACGAAAGCCTTGAAAGCAACACTTTACAAGTAAAAACAGGCGATAAACTCTCGATTGAATTTGTAAATGAGTTTTTATACGAATACGGTTTTGAACGTGTTGATTTTGTGTATGAACCGGGACAATTTTCGGTACGCGGAAGCATTGTCGATATTTTCTCTTTTTCGCATGAAGACCCGTATCGTATCGATTTTTTTGGCGATGAAATTGATTCGATCCGAAGTTTTGACATCGAAAATCAGTTGTCAAAAAAGCGCTTCGATAAAATAACCATCGTTCCCAATATTCAGAATTCAGAGATTGAAGGAAGCCGGGTATCACTGGTCCGGTTTATCCAGGATAATCCACTATGGTTTGGTAACGACCTGAACATCTTTTTCGACCGTATCTCGGATATTCACAGGCAAACAATATTAACCCGGGAAGAAGAGGATTTTTCGGCTCAAATAATTTCAGGAAATGAGCTGGAGAAGGAATTCAGTTCTCTCACTGTTTTTGATTTTGGCAACGACCTGGCTTTCACCCCTGACGAAAAAATCAGTTTCTCAAATTCAGTACAACCCGTTTTTAATAAGAACTTCGAGTTGTTAGGGGCCAATTTGGTAGAACACCAAAACAATGGTTACGAACTTTTTATCCTATCAAGCCAGGAAAAACAGTTTGAACGCTTGCAAGCCATTTTCAGAGATACCAATATCCACATTCGCTTTAATCCGGTTGACTTTGTTTTGCACGAAGGTTTTATCGACCACCACATTAAAGCATGTTTTTATACTGATCACCAGATATTTGAACGCTATCACCGCTTTAAGTTAAAAACCCGAAAAGCACAGCGCGAAGCCATTTCGTTACAGGAATTAAACAAGCTTCATCCGGGAGACTATGTGGTGCACATCGATCACGGAATCGGGAAATTTGCAGGCTTGGTAAAAGCCGAAGTAAACGGAAAAATGCAGGAAGCCATCCGCCTGGTTTACCGTGATAACGACTCGCTTTTGGTAAGTATTCATTCGCTGCACCGCATTTCAAAATACAAAGGAAAAGACGGAGCAGAACCCAATATTAATAAGCTGGGAACAGGCGCCTGGCAAAAAATGAAAAGCCGCACCAAGGCAAAGGTGAAGGACATTGCCAAGGAATTGATTGCCCTGTACGCCAAACGCCGCGCCGAAGAAGGCTATGCGTTTTCGCCCGACTCGTACCTGCAAACCGAGCTCGAAGCTTCGTTTATTTACGAAGATACCCCCGACCAGGAAAAAGCAACTTCGGCAGTAAAAAGCGATATGGAAAAAACCATCCCAATGGATCGCCTCGTTTGTGGCGACGTAGGCTTTGGTAAAACTGAAGTAGCCATTCGCGCAGCTTTTAAAGCCGTTGCCGACAGTAAACAAGTCGCCGTTTTGGTCCCAACAACCATCCTGGCCCTTCAGCATTATAAAACTTTCTCGGAACGTTTACAGGATTTCCCGGTAAAGGTTGATTACGTAAGCCGTTTAAAATCTACCACCGAAATAAAAAATTCGCTTAAGGAAGTTGCGAGTGGCAAAACCGACATTATTATTGGTACCCACCGGTTGGTAAGCAAGGATGTAAAATTCAAAGATATTGGGCTGTTAATCGTTGATGAAGAACAAAAATTTGGAGTTTCGGTAAAAGAAAAGCTAAAACAAATAAAGGTAAACGTTGATACGCTCACGCTTACTGCCACCCCAATTCCGCGAACACTCCAGTTTTCGTTGATGGGAGCCCGCGACCTTTCCATTATACAAACCGCACCACCAAACCGTTACCCCATTGTTACCGAAGCACATGGGTTTAACGAACAAATGATTCGGGAAGCCATTGATTTTGAAATGGATAGAAACGGGCAGGTTTTCTTTATCCACAACCGGGTTCAGAATATTTTTGAGGTGGAAGATGCGATTAAACGCATTGTTCCGGGCGTGAAAACAGTGGTTGGCCATGGTCAGATGGAAGGACCAAAACTGGAAAAGGTAATGCTCGATTTTATCAACGGAAAGTTTGATGTTTTAATTGCCACCACTATCATTGAATCGGGGCTTGATATCCCCAACGCAAACACCATTATTATTAATAATGCACAAAATTTCGGGCTAAGCGAGCTTCATCAATTGCGCGGACGAGTTGGCAGATCGAATAAAAAAGCATTTTGTTACCTCATCACACCACCGCTTTCCTCCTTAAGCCCTGAGTCGCGTAGAAGAATTCAGGCAATTGAGCAGTTTTCGGAGTTGGGCAGCGGGTTTAACATTGCCATGCAGGATCTTGATATTCGCGGGGCCGGAAACATGCTGGGCGCTGAACAAAGCGGATTTATTGCCGACATTGGCTTTGAAACCTATCACCGTATTTTGAATGAGGCCATTCATGAGTTGAAGCAGGATGAATTCAGGGATTTATTTGCCGAACAGGATGACAACCAGTCACAGGCTTTTCTGAATGTGAAATATGTAAACGATTGTGTTATCGACACCGATATGGAATTGCTGTTCCCCAGTGGTTACATTCCCGGAAACTCGGAACGGATGATGCTTTACCGCGAACTCGACAACATCGAAAACAACGAGCAGCTTGAACAATACAAAACAGGCCTGATAGACCGCTTTGGAGCCCTCCCTCCCGAAAGCCGCGAATTACTGGATGTACTTCCGCTCCGGTGGAAAGCAATCGACCTCAGCATGGAAAAAATCATTCTGAAAGAAAAGAAAATGATTTGCTATTTTGTTTCCGACCAACGTTCTTCCTTTTACCAGTCAGAAACGTTTTTGAAAATCGTTCAACACATTCAGAAGGGAAAAACAAAAGGAAAGATGAAAGAATCAAAAGGAAAACTTACACTTACTTTCTCCAATATCCCCAACATTGAAACCGCCGATTACATTCTAAAAGAGATAATTACAGATACTCTTCCAACAAATTGAACAGGTAACAAAATTTTTTTTCTAAAAAAAACGTTAGCCTTACGCAACCAAAACCAATTTAGTGCATCTGTGTAAACAGAGACTAAAAACGTAAGAAAATTCTTACTTAATTTGTAATTAAATTAAATCTTAATCAAATGATTACTATTCAGAAAATTGGAAAGCTTTTATTGATGTTCCTGGTTGTAGCAGGAATGACCTCTTGTAACGATGATGACGACGTCCCCTTCTCTATAACGGGCGATGTAGTAACCTTTAAACAAATGATCAACGACTCCGTAAGTTATGCTCCCGCTTACTACGCGTACGGGAACTACAAAATGACTTCTGCAAAAGTTACGCTCCCCAGTGGAGATTCAATTACTTTAACAGACAACGAATACGGACAGTCCACCTACTACCAGTATCCGGATTCAACTGATTTTTCAACTGAAATTCCGGAAGAAGGCACTTACACATTTACAGTTGTAAACGAAGGGATTACACATTCAGCAACAGACGAACTTGAAGTTAAAAACCTTGAGATTCCAACTATTACAGAAGTAACAGCAGCTGCGGGTACAGCCAATGGGACACTCACTGTAAACTGGGAAAGTGATACAAATACCGACAATTATGTGGTTTGGTTAAAAAATGATAGTGGCGAAGTTATTTTTGCCACCAAATCATTACCTAACACATCAACTACATACATTATTAGTGCCAGCACTGGTTTTACAAAACAATTTGAATCAGGGAAAAGCTACACCGTAGAAGTTCATGCTTTATTGTATGAGGATTCTGCATTAGATTATTTATACAATGTAGAAATGATCGCAATCGGAAGTGAAGATATTGTTTGGGAATAGATAAATCCAACACAAAACATCTCTTAAACCAGCTGAAAATCAGCTGGTTTTTTTTATTCCCAAAAACACATCTACTATTTTTTTAGTATTTTTATTATCAAAATAGTTTTTCTTATGAATTTAATATACTATTTTTGTAGTAGTAAATAGTTGAAAAAATGAAGACACTTACAAAAGCTGAAGAACAAATTATGCAAATCCTCTGGAAACTGAATGAGGCAGTAGTTAAACAGGTTGTAGATGAATTTGACGATCCAAAGCCAGCCTACACAACTGTAGCTACCGTTTTAAAAGTTTTGGAGAAAAAGGGATTTGTTCAGAGTAAAAAAGTAGGGAACGTAAATCTTTTCTATACTGAAGTAAGTAAACAGGAATATACTCGGGTTCAGTTCGGCTCGTTACTGAAAAACTATTTCAACGGTTCTTTCCCGAAACTGGCCACTTTTTTTGCCAAAGAAAATAATCTGAGCCTCGAAGAACTGGAAGAAATTATGAAGATAACTGAAGAGGAGATTAAAAAAGAGAAGGAAGAAAAACCATGGAAACGCTATTAAAGTATTTAGTCAGTGCCTCGGCCGGTATTGTACTGTTTTATGCGGTTTACTGGCTGTTTCTACGCAACGAAACTTTTCATGGGGCAAACCGCTTCTACTTGCTGGCAGCATTGTTTACAGCCATACTTCTTCCGGTTTTTCCATTGCAGTACAGTGTTTTGGTCGAAGCCGGCACCAATACTCCGATCCATACTATTGCCGATACTTTCAAAAATATCCCGGTTACAAAAGTGCCAAATACAAATGAAGTAGTTTTCGGATGGCAGCACGTTCTTTTGGCAATCTATCTTACCGGCGCAGTCATTTTCCTGCTAAGGCTGCTTTTTCAAACCGGTTCCTTATTGTTGCTGATAATCAAACACCGGTCGAAAACGACTGAAGGTGTCAGAATGATTGAAAATGAGAAATATGGCCTTCCATTCTCGTTTTTCAATGTAATATTTATCAATCCGAAATTTCACACACAGGCCGACCTACCGGAAATTCTGGCTCACGAAAAAGTGCACATTCGTGAGAATCACTGGTTCGACCTGCTTTTTATAGAACTGTTAACAGTCATCTTTTGGTTCAACCCGTTTATTTGGTTCTTTGAACGATCTATTAAACAAAACCACGAGTACCTGGCCGACAAAGGTG
Organism: Draconibacterium sp.; assembly: GCA_047975435.1. Taxonomy (GTDB): domain Bacteria; phylum Bacteroidota; class Bacteroidia; order Bacteroidales; family Prolixibacteraceae; genus Draconibacterium. Next base: position 26,834 of record JBKEDN010000190.1, read on the forward strand.
TTCTTGCGCAGGGACACACTGTAGCCCGCTACCAGGCTTTATTAGTAAACCAGTTAATGGGCATGCAGATTATTGGCATTACCAACAACCTGAACTTTGCCATTAGCACAAATCGATTAAAAATGATGACGAAAAAGAAAACACCTGTCGTTCGACGGATGAAATTTGCATGGGCACTGCCTGCACTTGCGCTGCTTTTATTTGCTTTTGCTGAACCGGAATACCAGGTCCGCAATCAGACCCCAAAAACCGGTGATGTACAATCAAATAATCCGATTCCCCAAAAAACTATTAAACTGGCTGGAATAATACAGGACGAAAACGGAGACCCTTTGCCCGGCGCATCAATAGTAATAAAAGGCATGGCTTTAGGCACTGTTTCTGATGTTGATGGGAAATTTAATCTTGAAATCCCGGGAAACAAAGACATTATAATTTCATATATCGGCAAAAAAACGTCACAGGATACTTACAACGGAATTTCATCTGGATATTTGGAAGAAGACGCCTACCATAGAAAATACACAATAGAAGATGCTGTCATTGAAATTTATAACCGTTCTGTGGAAGGAGAACAGCTGGTTCCACCACCACCTCCGCCGGCAAAAAAAAGCCGTACCTGCCAATGGAGAAACACCACCACCTCCACCACCATCAGCAAAAAACGGAGAAGAAATATTTTATATAGTAGAAGATATGCCGCAATACCCGGGAGGCTGGCTTGAACTGCAAGATTATCTGGAAAAAATGCAGCAGAAAATAGCGCAGAAAAAAGGCGTAAAAGGAAAAGCAAAAGTTGCATTTACCGTAAATGCTGCGGGTAAAGTTTCCGACATCAAAGTAGTTGAAAAAGATAACGATGGCGCTGCAAAAGGTGCTGTAGCAATAGCCTCCAGCATGCAGGAATGGAGCCCAGGAAAACAACGCGGCAAAGCCGTTCCCGTTAAATACCTGCTTCCGGTGGAATTCAAATAACAGAAAAACAGGAAAATAACTTTACACCCGCAGGTCTGCTCAAAACAGTCTGCGGGTGTTTTTGTATCTTGCACACAACAACTTAACTACAGAAAAAATGAAAACAATGTTTTTTGAAACATCCGAACAATGGGAAAGCTGGCTGGAACAAAACCACTTGAAAGAAACCGAACTATGGCTGGTGTATTTCAAAAAACACACAAACGTAAAGGGAATCTCTTATGAAGAATCAGTAAAATCGGCTTTATGCTGGGGGTGGATCGACGGCCTGGTGAGAAAGCTGGACGAAGATCGTTATACCCGAAGATTTACACCCCGAAAAGAGAACAGTGTTTGGTCGGAATCCAACAAAAAACGTGTTGCCGGGCTGTTGAAGGAAAACAAGATAAAACCCGCGGGTTTAAAAAAAATAGATGCCGCAAAACAAAATGGAAACTGGGACAAGGTAATTACTCCTCCCGAAATCGATTTATCACTCCCTGAAGAATTAAAGCATGAATTCAAAAAATATCCGTCTGCAGCAAAATATTTCAACGAACTAAACAAAAGACATCAAAAGGAATATCTTCTCTGGATAAAAACGGCCAAAAGACCCGAAACAAGAGAAAGACGCATAAAACAGTCAATTGAGATGCTTCAGCACAAAAAGAAACTTGGATTGAAATAACACACAAACACCTGATTATCTAATATTTTTTACAAAATAAGCCAAACCAGGGAGTAAAGCACTTACCCAAAGCCACACAATTATAAACGCCTCAAAAACCCACCAAAGCGTAGAATATTAGTACAAAAGCGCAAAATATTCCAGAAATATAGCCTGCCCGGTTAAATTTCACAGACTTGTTAAAATAAATCACCTTCCCTACTAAATAATCCACCCCAACCATCTTCAAGCACTAACTGATTATCAGTACCATCCAAACAAACAAAACAACCCACAAAACAATAACTTCCCATAAATTTCCCAAGCAATATCCTACCAGAGAACATTAATTCAATATGAAAAACATGTCCCGTTTTAGGATTTTTAGCCATTTCGGGAATCATTTTTACTTATAATATTTATTTTTAAATCGAAAAACAGATCATCCATGACTTATTCGGATTATCATAAAAACCAAACAACAATGTTTATGAAGAGTCTTAACAAAACCTTAAAAGGATTTTCCCATCTATTTATTTTGCTTGTATTTAGCGGAACAGTACTGGCCCAAACTTCGAACGGAACCGGTGGTGGCGATGCTACACAACCAAGCACATGGTCAACCGGAATTGTTCCCGCATTATTTGGTGGAACAGGCACCGGGGCTGCAACCATTGCCGCCGGAGACGTGGTGACGTACGGACAAGCACTAACAGTTGGGCAAAATCAATCATTAACAGTAAATGCAGGAGCGACCTTTATCGGAACTGAAATTACAGCCAGCAAGGGCACAATAACCCTTAACGGAACACTTATCGGAATCGGACAACTAAAATTTACCGGTGGTGGATCAATGACAGGGAGCGGAACACTTTATGTACTTTCCACATCCGGCTCAGCCAACACTATACCCGGCTCCATTACACAATATGTGGCATTTAATACCTGGACAGGAGCCAACGGAACAACCTGGGCTGACAACAGCAACTGGAGCAGCGGAACCTATCCGCAAAGTACAACAGACAGGGCTTTTATTGACCCATCAGCACCTCTTCAACCGGTGATTGCCTCAAATATTTCAATTGAAGCTGTTATTGTTGGCGACGGAGCATCGCTAACCATAAACCCAACAGGCAGTTTAACCACTAGCGCAGGTGTAATTAACCGGGGAGCGGTAAATATTCAATCAAACACCAGCAATAGCGGAAACCTTATTACCGCAGAAACAACAGGTGACGGTACTTTTAATGTTCAACGCTATCTCCCCACTTCAGGCGCAGGAAAATGGCATGTTATCTCCTCTCCGGTAAATGAGTCTTTAGGAAATTTTGTAAACACCAACTCTTTTCTTCGCACAAATCCGGAGAATTCAGTATTTGCCTTAGGAAGCTACAATGAAACCAACGGCACCTGGGAAGACTATTACACCCCAGTTAATACCAATAATTTTGGAGTAGCAAAAGGATATATCGTTGGCCCAAGCTCTCCAGGTGCAGTAACATTTTCAGGTTCAACAATTAATACCGGTGCTATTACAGCAAATGTTGACAGCTCCCTTTGGGGGTGGAACGCGATTGGAAACCCATATACATCTTCAATATTAGCCAGTGGGACAGGAAGCTTTCTGGAAGTAAACTTAGCTTCACTATCAAGCGGCTATGAAGCAATCTATATGTGGGATGCTGCAAATAATGAATATGCTGTTATTGCTCAAACCGGCTATACATTCGGCGTACCCGGAGGAGAAACATCACTTTCGCAATCTGAAATTGCAGTTGGTCAAGGATTTATGATTAAGGTTGCTTCGGGAGTAAGCAGTTTAAGTTTTGCCCCAACAATGCAAACCGCAGATCCTGCTGTTGCATTCAAATCGGGAGAAATACCGGCACCTGCTTTGCGACTTTCCGTTAATGCCGGAGAACTCAGTAACCAAACAATTGTTGGTTTTAGACCCGGGATGAGTGACGGCTGGGACAAAGGATACGACCTTGGAAAACTAAAAGGTAACGACAATATAGCACTTTACACAAAATTAGTTGACCGGAGCAGCACTATTGATTTTGCCATCCAGTCACTGGAAGACATTAGTTTTGATCAGCAAAGAATTCCAGTTGGACTAGATCTAAAAACAGGAACAGAAGTAACTTTCACCCTGAAAACAATCAACTTCCCGGAAGAGGCAAAAGTATTTATCGTTGACAAGGAATTGGGATTCAAAACACTTATTAGCAGCGAAGAAACCAGCTACAAAGTAACTCTGCCTGCTTCATCCGGAGCCGATCGCTTTGAATTGTCAGTAGAAAACTTTAAAAGCGCACAAATCCCAACAGACATCGACCTCACTACTGCAAGCAAACTAAAGATTTTTTCAGGAAACGGTAAGATCATAATCGACGGAACTGTAAGCAGTAAGGCGCAATTCGCAGTATATGGGATGGATGGCAAACTAATGACCAAATCAATGGCCACGAACAGTAACAGAAACGAGATAAATGTACAGAACTGTCCGGATGGAATTTACATCGTCAGGATTGAAGATGCCGGCAAACTACAAACCAATAAAATAATTATTAACAAACAGTAAAACCAGAAATTCATGAAAAGCAACAAAATAAACAAGGCTCTCGATAAGAAGATGACACGAAAGGAAGCAATCAAAAAAACGGGCATAACCGCACTGACTGCTGCCACCCTTATCTTTCTTGACACAAAAGCAAGTGCACAAAATAGCGGCACCAGTCCGGGTTCTCCCCCTCCCGGTTGGTAGTAAATAAACGATATTACAAAAGCGACGTTATCTGTCGCTTTTGTGTTTTTGATGCTTTAACAATTTTGCCTTAAATGAATGCTATAATAAAGAAATACGACGATACATATGCACTTTGGTTTCAACAATCAAAATCGTTTTTATTGCTAAAAGAACCTGCATTTATGGTATTCACTATGCTGCAAAAAAGAATGGCCCGAAGTGAGATCGTAGAATTTTGTCAAAAAAAATACGGCCGGATAGAACCCAAAACGGAACAATTTACAGATGAAATAATCAGCCTGCTGAATCACTATAACTCCGCAAAAGAAAACCACGCACCCTCCAGAAAAGAACTACCGGACAATAGCATTAAAGCTGCTGCGATTACTGACTCTTACGTTTACAGAATCGGACAAAAGAACATCAGAATTAACTATGGCCACAAAAACCTGGTGCATGCTATTCATCCATTACAGGCTCATCTTGTTATTGATTATACTGATGAAGTTGAGCATACAATCGATTGTTTTGTTACCGAAAACCTCCTGATCTGCAAATACAATGGAGAACTGATTGAGGCTTTCAGAACAGAAGATATTGAGTATTTTACAGGCAATGTAAGACAGCTACAATACAGCATTTTATACAACAAGCATTTCTACGATTGGATGGGCATGCTGCACGCATCGGGAGTAGAACAAAACAACCGGGCAATTTTATTTTCGGCAGCAGCCGGAAGTGGAAAAACCACCATTTCTGCCCTACTAAAAGCAAACGGGTACGGCTTTTTGGGAGACGACTTTATTGCGGTTGACAAGGAAGGAAATGCATATCCTTTCCCCGCCGCCATTTCAGTAAAATCCGGATCGGTAGATGTGCTTTCACCTTTTTACCCCGAGCTGAAAACATCTGCCGCTGAGCAAACTTTTATTGGAAAAACAGTTCACTATGTACCCGTAAACAGTACTGACAAAAATACAAGCCACAATTTTCCGGCGAAAGCCTTTGTTTTTGTTCAGTACTCCGCAGATTGTAGTTTTTCTTTTCATCCGGTTGAAAAACCAGAAGCGCTGCAACAACTACTAAAAGAAACCTGGGTTAATCCGCAGGAAAAATATGTTCGCAGCTTTTTCGACTGGGTTGAACAGACTACTTTTTACAGCTTAAAATACGCCGATACCGCCGATGCACTGACAGCCATTGAAAGCCTCTCGAAAGAATTTAAAAGTGAAACATGATAGATGACTTTATAGCTTTCAGAAACAAACTTCCACAGATCGTTTATTAAATGAAACAGGAATATTCAGCAATAAACAGCCTGGCAAAATGCCTGACATTGGACCACCATCCGGAGCGAATTTGCGAAATCCGCAGTCAAATAACTTCTGAAAGTTTCGATATCGACGGATGGATAAAATTTGCCAGCGACCAGTACGTGCTACCTGCCTTGTTTCTACAACTCAACCGGGCAAACCTACTCCCCTCATTGCCTCCTGAATACACTGAGCAATTAACACAAATAACAAAGCGAAACCAGGAAAGAAACCTCGCAATAACAAAACAAGCCTTAGAAATTGCCAATCATCTGAAAAGAGATGGAATTGAAGCGGTCTTCCTAAAAGGCACTGCACATTTATTTCTTAATCTTTACAAGGATCCGGCAGAACGTATGGTAGGAGATATTGATCTGCTTGTGGATGAAGCTGACATATTGCCCACAATCCAAATTCTGGAAAAGATGGGATTTCAGTCATTGGTTAAATACAATCGTTTCATCCACCAAGAAATGAAACACTATCCACGGATGGTAAACTACAAATATGCCGCTGCCGTTGAAGTCCACAGAGAGATTGTTTCGGAGCCCTACAACCGCTTTTTACCTGCCGAAGTAATAATGGCAGAAAAAAAAGAAATCGAGGGATTTTCCGGGGTCTATGTTCCTTCTGACCGCCACCTGATCATGCACAACATGATGAATGCACAAATTAACGACAAGGCATACACCAACAAATTGCTCTTACTCCGCCAGATGTACGACCTGCTTCTGCTTTCAAAACGGCAGGATCCCTGCAAAGCATTGTCTGATTTTGGATTTCTGCCCAAAGAAGCCAATGCGTGGCTTGCCCTGAATTCAGAATTATTTGATATTCCAAATCAGATCCACTACGAAGAAACACATCAGGTACGCCGATACATAAAAAGCTTTGTTTGGTTTCAGAAACATCCAAAAACACTGGGGCTCTATCGTACCATTATTTATTTTTTGATGAGAATAAAAAGGTATGTTGAATTGCCCTTTAAAGCCATTTCAAACAGAGATATCAGGGCGGGTTTATGGGCGCGCATTAGCGACCCGAAATGGTATGGCAAACACCTTGAGTCGTACCTCAACTTTTTTAACCCTAACAGAAGATACAGAAAGTAACTTGCCAACATATACCTTAATTCGACATTCCCTCGCCGGCTGCCTTTAACCCCTCCAGGTCGTTGACATTAAAACTGCCATAAAAGGAAACTAAAAACTGATTACCGGAAACGTTTTCGTTGTGGATAAAAACATGACACTCAGAGTATTTACGCTTTTTACCAAGCAACCATATTTCTGTATTGCCATCACTATCATCATCTTCGTATTTCTTATACTGAGAAGGAAGCATCGAAACTGCCTTTTTCAGAAAAGCTTCGCCCGACAAATTGCCTTCTTCCGGATTGTAGGAAAGAAACCTGATTTCGTTAAGGTCGCCGCTTACTTTTTTCGCTTCCCCATTGTCGCCGAAATCCAGGTTAATAGCATCTACCATATTTTTTGTAAATGTAAAACTTGCAACCCCGTCGGTATTAGCAAATGAATCGTAGATTTTATCCGCTTTGCTTTGTGCCGACACAAAAAGAGTAGATAAAAGAAGTCCCAAGACGTAAATAATTGTTGTTAATGTTTTCATGAAATTCTGTTTAATAAATGACACCTAAAACAAGAAGACGCAAATTACCCTGGCTCATTACATCCAAAATACCCTTTGCGTCTTCCTATACTATGTATTATACCAAAATTACATTTTTCCTATTAATTTGTTTCTTTCAAGGTCAGTCCTTCCGGCTTCATTTCCCAATACTTACCAACCATATCTCTGTCCCAGGTATTGGTGGTATTTTCAATGTCGTGAATTATTTCCTGCATTCCTTCCCCCAAATAGACAGCCTTTCCTTCAGGTACTTTTACGGTAATAAACACCTCCTGATTACGCCACTTATCGCCATCACCCAGGAAAAAGTACGGGTCAAAAACAACCGTTGAATCGCTCAAACTATAGTTATACACCACACGCTGACTGTACTCTTTTGCATCATCCCGCGAACTTCCGCGCGAAACAGCTTTCACAGTTATCACAAATTCGTCGGCCCCGGAGCGAACCACATCCAATTCGGGCTCACCAACAAATACTTCTTCACCGTTTACTACATACACTTCAAATCCTTCAATGTCTGCATCCAGCTTAGCATAATCTTCGTATTTATTTTCCGCAATATTCAGGTAAAGGGTTTGACACGAATCGCAACTAATTATCTTACTGCTAGTAACCGACGAACGATCTTTGAAATGTTTCACCTGGGTAACCGATGCCGACAACAGCACAATTAATGTCACAAACCAAACTCCGATCATCGACAACACAATGGCGGCATTGTTCGATTTATAGCGAAAAACGAGCTTGGTACCAAAGAAAAGCAGCGCCAACAAAGGAAGCCCGATTAAAACACCTACCAGTACCAACCCAAAGGTAACCGTTCCGGGCTCAACAAAATAGTTCAGAATATCCGGAACATAAATCTCCGGGCTCCAAATCAATGGCCAGCCGGAAACAAAAGAATGACCAATCACCATAGAAGAAATTAATCCCAGCAAACCAAAAAAGCCGGACAAAATAAGGATAACACCAAAAATTACAACAAGCACTTTTAGTATTACTTTAAAAATATTGAAAGCTACATCGCCGGCACCTTCTACCGATTTCTTTCCTTTTGAGTAGGTATCCGACTCTTTAAATTTTTTGTAGCTCTCTTTTACCTCCCTTACTTCTTCCTTTATCGATTTCTCAATATTTTTTACGGTAGCTTCCTGTCCTCTCATCTCCAGGCGCTGGGTTGTACTTGATGCTTTAGGAACGGCAATCCACAAAACAATGTAGGCCAGCAGGGCCGCACCGGTTGTGGCAAAGAAAAGAATGGCGAATATTATTCTGAGAATCACCGGGTCCATGTTAAAATAAGCACTTAATCCGCCACAAACACCTCCTAACACCCGGTGCTCGGGATCGCGGTACAAACGGCGTTTACGCTTGGCTTCTGAGGCAATGGATTCATCTTCTCCTTCTTCTTCAGCAAAATCTTCGGGCGTCCCCATGGTTTGAATCACCTCATTGACCCACTCCAGTGTAATTACGTTTTTCTCATTTTCCGATTTTGAACTGAAAATCTCTGCAATACGCGCCTCAATATCAGCCAGAATTTCTTTTCCTTCATCGTCGGTTCCAAAATGGCTTTTCAGATTGATCAGATACTTCTGCAACACTTCGTAAGCATCTTCTTCGATATGAAAAATTGTCCCGCTTATATTTATTGTGAATGTCTTCTTCATTTTGTTTTTTGTTTGAAATTATCCGGTAACGATTTAAGTATTTTTGGTTTTTATCATTTCAATGGCGTTCACCAAATCACTCCACGACTCTCCGAGCTCGCCCATTAATTTTCGTCCGGCATCGGTTAACTCATAATACTTTCTGGGCGGCCCCTGTGTTGATTCTTCCCAACGGTATGCCAGGAATCCGGCATTCTTTAAACGGGTAAGCAGGGGATACAAGGTTCCTTCCACAACGATCATTTTGGCTTCTTTCAGTGCCTCAATAATATCGCTGGCATACAATGGTTTTCCATCAAGAACGAGTAAGATGCAGTACTCCAGTACCCCCTTTCTCATTTGTGCTTTTGTGTTTTCTAACTTCATTACCTGTCCCTCGTTAATTGATTCTGATTAATAATCTCCTTTTACGCGCTCTCAACCCATAGTTAAATATGCCACCCAGCTTCCGATATCATCCACGATTCCAGCTCCGGCGCCTTTTCAGTGGGTTCAAAAGTACCCTCATCCGTCATCCATGGCTCCAGGTCAAGTTCTGTGTCAACTACCGTTTCAATGGTTAAAGTGGAAGCATTAAATTTAGAACCGTCTGTCATCCAGTCTTCCAGCACCAGCTCGGGCTCAACTTCAACAGCAAAATCCATATAATTTGAAATTTCGCCAAGCGCATCTGCATGGCTTTCATTTTCTGCCGACATAGCCAGTGCAATATCTCCAAAACTACTGTTGGTCAGTAATCTTTTCCAGAACTCCTGTGCACTTACTGTGTAGCTAATTAAAACCAAACTTACCACTACGGCTGCTGATCTCAAAACTGCTTTCTGAACATTGTTTTTTGTTTTCATCTCGTTTTCATTTTTAGTCCTCTGTTTTCCTACTTCTTGCTTTTTTGTTTTCATGGCCCGTTTCCAGGCTTTCCTATTTCTGTTCTTAAGACGATGTCTTTTGGCTTCTGTTACACTCTGCAAAGAACTCTTTAAAAGAAACTACTCTTTTTTACACTGTTATTTGCATTACAAATATATGTATATTTTTTAGTACCATGCAACACATAGTACCATATTTTTCAAAAAATATTTATCGCTGTCATTTTATTCATCAATAAATGAACTACTTAGACAATTACAAGTTGATAAATGAAATTTGTAAATTCTGAAGAAATCTTTTATTATTTAGCAATAATATATAGCCTAAACCTTCATAAACTTTAAAAAAACAACGTGGCTTCCTGTTGAAAACACCTTTATAACTTGTTAAAAACTATGTTAATTTTTTTAACAACTATATTCTGATTCGTTTGTTTCTAAGTTTTTTTAATAGCAAATTTATTCATCCAAATGGGTGGATTTCCGGGAAGATGGACACGTTAAATAATTTAACTTCTGGTTAATGTAAAGTTTACAAAGAAAGGTTTCCTTTGCCTTGTTGTTATTATACTAAATAACAGTATAGAAGAAGGAATAAAAACGTATGTTATCCACATGGATATTGGTTATTTAGAAATAAAACAAATACACAATTGGAAAACTCTGCCGACGCAATTAGCGTATTTCAAACTCAAATATTTTATAACCTGATAATAGGAAAATTTAATTCTATAATTATTTAAAATCCAAATTAATTTCTATGAGAAAAGCAATTTTTTCGATTGTATTACTGGCTGTTTTCAGCCTGTTTTCACTCGCAACTTATGCTCAGGGAACTATTACCGGAGTAGTTGTTGATGCTGAAACCAATGAAGCTCTTATTGGAGCAAGTGTAGTACTAGAAGGAACAACTACTGGTACAGTAACAGACATTGATGGTTCTTTTTCGTTGGCGGTAAAAACCTCCAACCTGAACATTTTGGTGTCTTTTATTGGGTATTCTACCCAAACAATCACAACAACAGTGTCAAGTAACCAGACAAAAGATCTGGGAACAATTGAGTTAGCCTCTGATGCTGTTGGTATTAGCGAAGTTATGGTATTAGCTTCTGTTGGTATTCAAAGAAAAACACCTGTAGCAATCTCTTCTTTGAATGCCGAACTTATTACCGAAAAAATCGGGACTCAGGAATTTCCAGAAGTCCTCCAAACTACACCGGGAGTATATGCAACCAAAGAAGGTGGTGGCTATGGAGACGGACGCCTTAACCTACGTGGTTTTGATTCTCCAAACGTTGCGGTAATGATCAATGGTATCCCTGTAAACGATATGGAATGGGGAGGTATCTATTGGTCGAACTGGATGGGCATGACAGATGTAACCCGAAGCTTACAAGTACAACGCGGGCTGGGAGCTTCCAAAGTTGCTGTTCCTTCTGTTGGTGGATCGGTTAATATCGTTACAAAAACAACCGATGTAAAAGAAGGTGGTGCAATTTCAACAGCATATGGAAATGACGGCTATCGTAAAATGCTATTTGCTGTTTCTACCGGACTCACAGAGAACGGGTGGGCATTTTCTGCTTTAGGTTCAAAAACCTGGGGAGACGGCTATATTTTGGGTACTGAGTTTGAAGGCTACTCCTACTTTTTTAACCTTTCGAAACGGTTTAACGATCAACACACTTTGTCTCTTACCGGGTTTGGAGCTCCTCAATGGCATAACCAACGTAGCCGCTACGACAAGTACACCATTAGTGAATGGCAACAATTTAAAGAAGGCTATAAGTTTAACGCAACCTATGGCTTTGGAATTGACGGGCAACGCGTTATTTCTGCCAAAAACTACTATCATAAACCACAATTTTCGTTAAATCACTATTGGACAATCGACAATTCTTCCAGCTTGTCAACTTCTGCTTATTATTCTTTTGGAAAAGGAGGAGGGCTTACACAATTAGGTAACGAACGTTCCAGGCTATATGGTTCAAACGACGATGATAGAACCATTAACGGATATCTTGACTATGCAGCAATCCAGAGAGACAATGCGGACAACCTTGAAGGTTCTCAAGCTGCTCTTGGAAGCTCAAATAACGGACACCAATGGATGGGCGCAATTTCTACATACACAAAAGAGCTTTCTCCCAATATGGATTTTTACGGCGGAGTTGACCTTCGTTACTACATTGGAGAACACAATAAAACCGTAACTGATTTACTTGGGGGTAGCTTCTATGTCGATCCGGATCGTGCAGATATTGCTTATCAAGAAGGAAACGATGCCTACCTGAACGAAAAGTTATCAGTAGGCGATGTCGTAACCAGAGATTATGACGGACATGTATTGTGGGAAGGCCTTTTCGGACAAGTTGAATACAATAAAAACGACCTGAGCCTGTTCTATTCAGGAGCCATTTCAAACACCACTTATTGGCGTTACGATTACATGTATTATGCTCCCGGTGAAGAGAAATCGGATAAAATAAGTTTTATCGGATGGAGTTCAAAAGGTGGAGCCAACTACAATATTAACGCCCGGCATAATGTGTTTACCAACATTGGTTATTTCTCACGCGCTCCTTTCTATTCGAACGTATTTCTGGCAGACGATTACAGCAACGAAATAAACGACGGAGCAAAAAACGAAAAAGTATTTTCAGTTGAGTTAGGCTACGGATTTAGATCTCGTATTTTTTCTGCCGACCTGAACCTTTACAACACCGTTTGGAAAGACAAATCTTTAGCCGGAGCCTTAGATTCAAGAGACCCGGATGCCGGTCGATACAATGCACTGGGTGTAAACGCAATACACCGCGGAGTTGAGCTGGAAGCCAGAGCTAAAATAAGTCCGAAATTAACCATCAAAGGTATGCTCTCAATTGGCGACTGGAAATGGGATAAAGACGTAGAAGCCTACGTTTATAACCGTGATGGAAAACTTGTTGACAACAATGGAGAAATTGTTTCAAGTTTTGAGGACGCATCAAAAATTGAACTCAACATTGGTGGGGTACACGTTGGTGATGCTGCCCAAACCAATGCTTATTTGGGATTGGACTACAGGTTACTTAAGGATCTGAAAGTAGGTTTGGATTACAAATACAATGCAAGGTTATTTGCCGACCCCGGAAATATTCAAAATCTGGATGGCAGAGACACATGGGAAGTACCCGGTGCAGGAACATTTGATGTTAACGCTTCCTATTATTTCAAAATTGCCGGGTTAGACGCCACACTTCGTGGAAACGTACACAATCTATTTGATAGTGAATACATTACAGATGCCGACTCTGGCGCTTCAGGCACCTGGGAAGACGCTCTTGTTTTTTACGGGTTTGGCAGGACCGGATCCGTCGCTTTAAGAATTAAATTTTAAATTAACAGAATTATCACACTATGAAAAAGATATTATTTTTCGCTGCAACACTACTGCTGTTCTTTGGATGTGAAGACTACAACGATCAGTTTGATGGTTACGACGACAATACGATAACCTTAGTAAAAAACCTTGACTATACTTTAACAGATGCAGATTATGAATCAATGGGTGGTGCCCCTGCTGATTATTATAACTTCAGCAGCAGTGCACCTGCTGCCGATTTTATTCCCGATTTTTTAGCCGAAAAATACCCGTCTCTTGATGTAAATTCATCGGTAAACGTAACTTATACCTACTACATGGGCGGGCTCGACTATTTGGATTACTTAACCAATGCCGATAGCTACGAACTAACTACAGCCGATTATGATTCAATGGGTGAAAGCAGTGGACAGCCCGGTAAGTATAATAATTTTGATTCATCAGTGTCACCCGATGATTACTTACCGGCATTTATGGCTACTAAGTATCCAAATGCTGTGGATGGCGATTTAGTGTTGGTTACTTATAAATTTTATTCGGGAGGTGTAAGTAATGTTAGCGAATATTATGGTTTCGACGGATCGGCATGGGAAGCTGTAGAAGTCGATCTTCCGGAAGGCGTATCAATGTATGAGTTAACTGCAGATGATTATGATTCAATGGGTGAAGAATCAGGACAACCCGGTAGGTACAACAATTTTGATTCTTCAACACTCCCTGAAAATTATTTACCAACATTCCTTGAGCTAAAGTTTCCTTATGCAATGAATGGAGACAAAATGGCAATCATTTATATGTTTTACTCCGGAGGCACATCAAAAAGGGCAACTGAATATACTAAAACGGCCACTGGCTGGAAAGCCTACAGTTCAACAGAAGCTCGCACAGATCAATTCCTAAAAACTAGTGATGGCTGGCTTTTTGATCCTTCAGTAATTTTCACCATGAATTCTGAAGACTATCAGATTATTGTTGATTACGTAAAAGCCACGTACGGAGAAGAAAAATTGGATAGCTATGGCACACAGGAATTCTACTTTGGTGCCGGTGCATATTACGAGAATTTTGATTTACGTGACGGAAAATACGACACAAGTTTTGCTTCTGGCCTTGAAGCTGCAAAAGCCGGTATTTCCGAAGGCTTGCTCCCTAACAAGTTTCCAAATGCCGTTGCTCAGGTTAGTGGTGTGGATGTAATGTACATTGTATCATTTGCCACCTACAATGGCGCAGATGGAGCACAGACTTATACCTACCAATGTACTAAATCGGGGCCAAATCCTGAGTTTACTTTTGTTGAATAAGAAATACGATCCGAAGTTGAGATATAAAAAGGCCGCTTTGTGCGGCTTTTTTTATTTTGGTTGCAGTAATTTTACCTGTTAATTTTTAACCGAATAAAATAAAATCCGGTTATTTGTCTTGGTAATCTTTCAAAATAAATAAAATGCATTACATAATAAGTTGGAAAAAATCACCGATCATTACCTTATTGATCTTCCTGAACGGAATTCTTAGTGCCCAGCCAGTCGGGTATTATAACGGAACAGAAAATCTTTCGGGCGAACAGTTAAAGTCTGCTTTGCATGAAATTATAAAAGACCAGGTTGACTTTTCGTATTCGCGTGTACGTGATATTATTAATTACTCCGATGCAGATCCCGATAATGCAAACAACGTAATTCTGTTCTATTCGCAGGTTTCCAGAAATGCAGACAATTACGGTACCGGTGGCGACTACATTAACCGCGAACATGTTTGGGCCAAATCACATGGTTTTTTCGAAGATATACGCTCAATGAATGGTGATGCACTAAACCTCCGCCCGGCTGATGCATCGGTAAACGAAGATCGGAGTAACCTGGATTTTGACAACGTTCAGCCTAACGGAACCAGGCACCCCGAAGCCACCGAGTGCTGGTACAGCTCCGACGCCTGGGAGCCCGGCCCCTTAACCAAAGGACAAGTAGCACGTATATTGTTTTACATGGCCACCCGTTACGAAAGTGAAGGCGATGAAATAGATCTTGAACTGGCAGATCAACTTAATACCTACCCCCTGGCCAAATTCGGGAAATTATCCACCCTCATAAAATGGAACAACGACTACCCTCCTTCCGATTTCGAGCGCAGGAGAAACGAACGCATTTTCCGCATTCAGCAAAACAGAAACCCTTTTGTAGATCATCCCGAATTTGTTGATCTTATTTGGGGTAACCAGGAGCCTGCAATAATGAGCATTAACGAATTAAACATGCAACCTGAAAAACCTCTTTCGGGCGAAAATGTAACCATTTCATGTCGTGTTTCATCCACCAATACCCCCGACAGTGTTCTGCTTTACTGGGGAACAAACTACCATTCTGCCGACCAGGTTGTTCGGTTAAATAAAACGGATGACCTTTATTCCTGTTCCGTTCAACTCAACGACCTGCCGGATGAAATGATTTACTTTAAAATCAAAGCCCAAACAGGGGGGGATTCAACAATTATGAGGGGTAGTTACCTCATTCCGGAAACAATTCAGGCAGAAAATATCAGCCCAATAAAAACCGTACAGGGAACAGGCAATGCGAGTCCGTTGGTTGATCAAACGGTTACCATAGCCGGAAGGGTAAGTGCCAATTTTGATTATTCTTTCTACATTCAGGATAGTAACAGCCCGAGAAGCGGTATTAATGTTTACAACACTCTATTTACCGGCAATATTGGCGACAGTGTTGTTATTCGCGGAAAAGCAGGTGAATACTTAACACTTACCGAAATTTTGGATGTAGCGTACTTTTACAATTTTGGAAACAACCGGGAAGTTAAACCTGTTACAATTACCTGCTCTCAAATTGGAGAAGATTATGAAGGAGTACTTGTACAACTAAACAATGTAACCTTTTCAAATGCTGGACAGCTGATTTCCAACGCAAATAATAACTACAGCTTTTCTGACGAAACAGGTCAGTCGGTATTATTTTCAGGAATCAACACCCGCCTTGTTGGAAAGAAACTGCCAACCGGCGAGAATAACATCGTTGGTGTAGTTTCGCAGTACAACGGAACCTATCAGTTATTAGCCCGCGACATCAACGACTTAGATATCCCAACGGGAATTTTTGATATTCAGGAAAAGAAAGACCTGGTAAAAGTTTATCCCAATCCCGTACAAAGTATTCTGAATATTTCTGATGCCCCGGATCTAAAATACATTCGTATTTTCACAGTACAAGGTTCTCTGGTTCTTGAAAAAGAGATGAAGACGAACCAGGTTGATGTCAGTTCGTTAAATCCGGGTATTTACCTGATCCAAGTTGAAACGACAAAAGGGAAAAACGCATTTGCCAAATTCAGCAAACAATAAAGCCCTGTTGCCCACTAATTTTAAATTTGTACTGATAAGGATTTATTTATAATAAACCATACCCTGGATAGTAATGTTATCTTTAATGAAACGACCATGAATAGTCGGGAACACATAGGTGAATGATTAATATCATGGGAGTTCCATCTGTTACGATAATAAATAAGCAATTTAAACAGATGAATTATTATTTTTGCAGTCTTTTAAAAGAATTCTAAAAGGGAAACGATGGAACAGGCAAGCATCAACAATATGTTGGAAGAAAGGGGATTTATTGAAGAAACGATCGACCCAACCATTCATCTGATAGAAGAAATTACAAGATTAAAAAAGGAGAAGAATGCGGTAATTCTAAGCCATTTTTATGTGGATGGCCCTTTGCAGGACATTGCCGATTATGTGGGCGATAGTTTGGGGCTGGCACAGGCTGCGGCAGAAACCGATGCGGAGATGATCGTATTTGTAGGCGTTCATTTTATGGCCGAAACAGCAAAAATTATCAATCCGAATAAAAAAGTAATACTGCCCGATTTGAAAGCAAGCTGCTCGCTTGCCGAATCGGCGCCAGCAGACGAATTTGCTGCTTTTAAGGCCAAATATCCCGACCATAAGGTGGTGACTTATATAAATGCAACGGCTGCTTTAAAAACCATGACTGACATTGTTTGCACCTCGGCCAATGCCGCCAAAGTGGTAGAAAGCTTCCCTAAAGATCAGAAACTGATTTTTGCACCCGATAAAAACCTGGGTAATTACATTAACAGTATTACCGGCCGGAATATGGTGTTGTGGGATGGCGCCTGTATTGTTCATGAAAAATTTTCGGTAGAAAAAATCGTAGATTTGATGGATGCACACCCCGATGCCGAATTTATTGCACACCCCGAATGTGAGAAACCGGTGCTGCTGCTGGCAAAACATATCGGTTCAACAACCTCTTTGCTGAATTATGCAAAAAATAGCCCGGCAAAAAAGTTTATTGTAGCCACTGAAAGCGGCATACTGCACCAAATGACTAAAGCCTGCCCCGATAAACTATTTATCCCGGCGCCGGCAAACGATTCAACCTGTGCCTGCAACGACTGCGAGTTTATGAAACTAAACAGCATGCAAAAGCTGTACATCTGTTTAAAACACGAGCAACCCGAAGTTACACTTCCGATGGATGTAATTGAAAAAGCCCGCATCCCGATTCAACGGATGTTGGAGATATCTAAATAGTTTTGGAAGACACAAGTAACGAGTAATGAGCTACTGTCATTTCGAGCGCAGCGAGAAATCTGTTACTGGATGCTGGATGCTAGATGCTGTTTTCTCATCACATTCCTTTTGCCTTTCTACTTTTGCCTTTTGACTTTTGACTAATGTCTAATCATAAAAGAATCCACGTTTGCGACCATGGCGTTTCAAATTCCGGTATTCCCAGGGCTGCATATGCGCGTAAGCCCTGAAAAACTGCGAAAAACTACTCTGCGAGAAGCCCAGTATCTTTCCAATTTGCTTGAAATTTAATGTGGTTTTAGCCACCAAATCGCAGGCAACCAGGCGCAGGTATTCGTTTACCCAGCCATGCACACTCATACCGGTCAGACAGCGGACTGCTCCGTCGAAATAACGAAATTCAGCACCCATCCTCCCGGCATATTCTTTCGCGTCGGCCTTTCCATACCGGCGTACCATATTGGCAAACATATCAATGTAATTATTTCCGCTGGGCTTGTTTTCCAGCACCACATCGGCCAGTTTCCGGGCATCAGGGTTGGCTTCTATATCCTCTGCCAAACCGGAATATACGTGTTCAGGCAAAATGGGCGTGTAACTGATTGCCGGCATAACTTTGTTTTTTTTATAAAAATAGCAACTATCGAGTCAATTTACGAAAATGTCCTGAAAGGACTAAATGTGAATAACCACCGGTTGTACCGGTGGCAGCTGAAAAGTCTGCCTTCAGCCCCGAAAGGGGTTGAACGAAGTTCGCTACATTAAAAAGTAGCGTAAATAGTGTACTCTTTCTGAGCATCGCTTCACCGGGATTCGTTCAACCCTTACAGGGCTGATAGATAGAATTAGTTTTTACCGTGCGTTTTACACACGGTTATTTATGTTTAAAACAGAATATTAGCGTCTCCCCGGGTAATTCCTCATCCACCCGCTTATTCTTTATGAAAATATATAATCTGATAAAACATTAAACGAATATTTTATCAAAATGCGCATTCTTATAAAGTTTGGAAACTTTTTTTCATGGAAAAATGTCCGGGGGAGGCTATATTCCGATTAAAACTTTAGCAAACTACGTATTTTGATAAAATATCGGTACACATCTTTATGAAATCACGCATTTTCATAAAAAATACAAACATAAATACTGCACCGGCAAGCACTGGCAGGGTATTTTCTTTTGTAATCGACCGTTTTCAAACCGAGAGTAACGCAGCATTTGGCGTTTTCTTGCAAAGCCTACTTCGCTACCGTGTGACTGATCGTTGAATCCGCTTCAATCAGGTTCTGCACCAGTAAATCCTGTTTGGAAATTTCGATGGCACGTTGCAGCGTTTTATCAATTTCACGAATAATGGGGAAAAAACCCACTTCGCCAATAATGTTTCTGGCAATGTAAGCTTTCAATTGTGTATTGATTATTTTACCCGATTCTTTTAGCCCGGCCACATCCTTTTTCACCCCTTTTTCAGCAGCATATTTTACAAAATCGTCAATTGCGTGGTGTTTTTCCAGGTAGGTATCAAATTCGCCGGCTTTGGTAAAACCCGAAAGTTCGGAACGGTGCTGATCGGCATAAGCATATGCAAAAGAATAAATGAGCCCGCGCCGGTACAGCTTACTGTAATACTCAGAGTTGCCGGTAGTATCCACCGGAACAAAAAAGTCGGGCATAATTCCACCGCCGCCATACACAGTTCTGCCGCCAACCGTTTTATACTTCAGCGAATCATTAAAATGAATGCTGTCAGCCTCCAGCTGTTCCATGTTATGAAAACGCTCGTAAATGTGGTTGTAATACTCTTCGTTTCCATCTTCGTAGGGGCTTTGGATACAACGGCCGCTTGGCGTGTAAAAACGTGCTACCGTGAGGCGGAGCGCCGAGCCGTCGTTAAGTGGTATTTGTTCCTGAACCAGCCCTTTCCCAAACGAGCGGCGGCCGATAACAATACCGCGGTCGTTATCCTGTATGGCGCCGGCAAAAATCTCGCTCGCCGAAGCTGAAAATTCATCAATCACCACATATAGTTCCATATCGCTGAAAGATCCTTTCCCGGAAGCATTGTAGGTTTTCCGTGGCTGGCTTTTTCCTTCGGTATAAAGCATGGCCTCGCCTTTTCCCAACACCTCGTCGAGCATTTGCAAAACCCCCATCAGCGACCCTCCCGGGTTACCACGAAGGTCAACAATCACGCGTTTGGCCCCTTCGGTTTTTAAAGTGTCCATGCCTTCAACAAATTCCTGGTAAGTGGTATTTGCAAAGCGGCTTATTTTTATGAATCCGGTTTCGGGATCGATCATGTACGTAACATCCACACTGTAAATCGGGATGTCGCCGCGGGTAATTTCAAATTCGAGCTGATCGGGCTCTCCTCTTCTGAGAATACCCACCTTTACCACCGAATTTTTCTCGCCCCGAAGCAGATGGAGAATATCGTCGCTTTCTTTGCCCACACCGGCAATCAGCGAATCGTTTACCGTAACAATACGGTCGCCGGGCTGAATTCCTACCTGGCTTGATGGCCCGCCAGAAATGACTTCAATCACCCGCACCGTATCTTCCATCAACGAAAACTGAATGCCAATTCCTGAAAAATTCCCCCGCATTTCTTCGGTTACACCCTGCATATCGCGGGCGGGAATATAAGTAGTATGCGGATCAAGATTTTTAAGGATTTCCGGAATGGTTTCTTCTACAATCTCACCGGTATTTACACTGTCAACATACCCGTGATCAATTAAATCAAGAATAGTTGATATTTTATTGGGCTGACTCAGCGCCAGGCTTCCAAACCCGGGATTTGAGTTTGAGTTTAACATATTGCCGATTAACATACCAATAGCAATGGAAATGGCAATTAAAATGGGGATCAGTATAACTGTTTTCTTATTCATTGTTTCTCTTTTCTGTGTTTCTGAACCGGCTGGAACAAGTTTAAATATCCACCTGTTCAACATCAATTCCTGCCCGCCTAAGCAGGTTAATTCCATCTTCCAGACGATAGTTTTCGGTAAAAACAACCCGTTTAATTCCGGCCTGAATAATCAGTTTCGAACACTCAAGACAGGGTGAAGAAGTTACATAAAGCGTGGCGCCATCGCTGCTGTTGCCCGATTTGGCTACTTTGGTAATCGCATTGGCTTCGGCATGCAGCACATACGGTTTTGTTTTGTTGTCTTCATCTTCGCACACATTTTCAAACCCCGCCGGAGTTCCGTTGTAACCGTCAGAAATAATCATCTTATCTTTTACAATAAGCGCCCCTACCTGACGACGTTTACAGTATGAATTCTGCGACCAGATATCAGCCATTTTCAGATAGCGCTGATCGAGCAATTGTTGTTTCTTATCCTGAGCCATATTACGTATTGTTCTTTATCGATAGCGTTTTTTTTGACGCTATTGCAAATGTAACATTGATTTTAGAAAAACGGTTTAAATATAACACACAGAGCCTGTCAGGGTTTGATTTTAAAGTTTTTTAAACCTTTCTGAAGCAGGGCCAATGTTCTTACCACAAAAAAACGCCGCAAATTGCGGCGTCTAAAAATTCAAAAGTTGATGTATTATTCTTTTATCAATAACCAAACATCAGAATACTTTTCGAATGTTTGCCTGATTTGAGCTACTCTGCTTCGTGCTTCTGTTTCGTTTTTATACGAGTTTACACAAACACGGTAGTAACCGGTTTCGCTGTGCAGGATAATAGGGGTAAAACCTTCCTGCAACAAGGTAGTCCGGTAATTTTTTGCATTATCCAACTGACCAAACGAGCCAATAATTACAAAAAAAGTATTTCCCTCGTTTTTGGTTTGATCCTGCTGATCGGTAAACGATACCTGTTCTTTACGGATGGCAATTGGTTTTTCATCGGCCACCGTTTGTACTGGTTTAGTTACTTCGGTTGTAGTTTCTGATCCCGGAACGGTAAATACTTTGGTCGGAACAGTGTTATCACTGGTATATTCCGACTGCGCCGGTTGCTTAACTGTTTTACAAGCGCTTAGCGCCAAAACAAGTGCTACAAATAATGCTATTCTATTCATTTTATTTCTGTTTTTCGTTAATTGAACAAAGCGAAGATACGCATTAAGCATACCATCAATGCACGAAATACGGGCAAGTTGTTCACAGAATTCTGTTTGCAACTAAAAACGGAAAGGGTGTGCTCTTTATTTTGTTAACATCTTGCTTTTGCGCCACCTCCACCAAAAAACAGTATTACACCAAGCAGGTAGCCAAAGTTGTACCACCCGCCAGCATTGGGAAATGCATAAATCTCATAATCGGTAAAGAGACTGGCAATAAAGCTGAAAATTAAAATAAATCCGTGAAGTAAACCCTTTAAAAATCCGGGAGGATCTGTAATGTTTTCAAATGATTGAGTGGCACATCCGGTAAACAATACCCCGGCGGCTAAAACAACGATCAGTAGTGGTAAGTATCGTTTCATTTTTATAAATATTTTAGAATGTTTAGCTGTTCAAGGTAAGAATCTCCTTCAGCAAGAGCAAATAAAAAACAAGTTTAGGGAGCCACTCATAACAAGTATCATTGAAATAACCGGGTACGTCATGCTGTCCGTCAGCCGGCGGATTCAGTAACTTATTATACCTATGGTTTTACAGAACTGAATCCATTTTATCCCTGAATGATTTCTTTCATAAACCGGATAAACTCCGGTGTATTTAGCCGCGAATTCAGCATTACAAAATGCGGGTTAATCAGGTCTTCGCGGTTGTATTGCAGGGTTTCGAATGTATCGTGACGTAGAACAGTACCACCAAATTCTTCCACCATTAACTGGCCGGGAGCGGTATCCCACTCCGAACAGGGCCCGGCCTTTAAATACATGTCGGCATTTCCTTTTATCATTTGCACCTGTTTAACTGAACTTCCGCAGTGCAAAATCTCTACTTTAAAATGTCGTTGGATTTTTTCAATCAGCTCTGCCTCGCGGGGTTTAAAATACGAACGGCTTGTGGCAATACATATTACATCGCGGTTAATAAGAGGTGGCCTTAACTGAATCGTTTCTCCTTTCTCATTGAATTCCCAAATACCCGCTCCCCGTTTGCAATACCACCCGGTTTTTATTAATGGCTGGTAAATCCATCCTGTTTCGGGCGAAGTACCCTTAATGAGCGCCAGGTTGATGCAAAACTCTCCGTTTCGTTTTATAAACTCTTTGGTGCCATCCAGCGGGTCGATTAAAAAGTACTGTTTCCAGTTTTTTCGGATGTCGTAAGCAGGAATGGGATTTTCTTCATCCAGTACCGGAATTTCAGGAAAGAGTTTGTTTAGGCCCTGGTTTAATATCCGGCTCGATGCTTTATCGGCGCGGGTAACAGGAGTATTGTCAGCCTTTGTTTTGGTAGCAAAATCTTTGCTGTTATATACTTCTACAATGGCATCGCCGGCCGCAGCGAGTAATTGAAATATCATTTCCTGTTCTGATCTCTCCATTCCGGAATAATTGGTTTCTGTAAATTTAACCCTAACCCAGCTTTTTGCAGTTATTCCGGCCGACAAATCAAAATCATTTAAATGTTTGTTTACATGCTCCCGAGAGATTTTAGCGCTGCAACACAGTTTGAGCGGATTGCAGATCTTGAAATTTACCACATTGCCTGCTGTTACTTATACAAAGTGTGTGACGGTCGTCATTTGTTTTCTTCTTAATCATTTTTATTGCTTAAAAGCCAGTCAACCGCGTTTACCTGTTTTATTCCATTATGGTTTCCTGTTTCGTAATCCATTGTGATAAGTAATCTTTCATTAAAATCCGGGATTTTATTAAAGGGAGCGAGCTCCCGTTCAAGTGTTTTTTGCTCTTTTACCGTATAAGCTACCTGAATATATTGTGTGTAACCATCTTTGTTCCGAACAACAAAATCAACTTCAAGATTATCTGTTTTTCCTATCCAGATTTGATAATTACGACGGAGCAATTCAAGAAATATCACATTTTCAAATAAATGTCCTGCGTCCGAAGTGAGTTCTTTGCCCAGCAATGCATATCGCAAACCTAAATCAACAAGATAGTATTTTTCCTGAGTTGCCAAATGTTGTTTTCCTTTTATATCGTAGCGGTTTACTTTATAAAAAAGATAGGATTCCACAAGCGTATCAATGTATTTTGATACTGTTTTGTTGTCAATTTTTTTCCCGTTTGCAGTAAGGACTTTTGCGATATTTCTTGCCGAAACGCTGGAACCGATACTATCAATCAGAAAGTTAACAACTTCGTTATAAGATGTTTCATAATATATTGTATGCCTTTTCTGAATGTCATTCTTATATATGTTTTGAAAAACGGTTTTAAGATATTCGTAAGCATAACTTTCTCCTGTTTCAATGAACCCAACAGATTCAGGAAAACCTCCTGTTTGCATATAATTTGCAAAAGCGCGGTCGGGAGTTGTTGTTTTACCGGTAAACTCCAGGTATTCGGCAAACGAGAACGGTAAAACGTTAATTTCATATGCCCTGCCGGTAAGTATGGTTGCTAATTCACTTGACAGAAGATAAGCGTTAGAACCTGTAACATATAAATCAATATTTTGAGTAACATATAATCCTTCAAGCAGTTTTTCAAATTCGGGAACGTTTTGAACCTCGTCAATGAAAACATAATTCGTTACACTTTCTTGCAATAATGCTTTGATATAATCGTAAACTTCTTTCCAATTTTTTTCGGCAAGAAAGCGAAATTCAGGTAAATCCATATTTATGGAAATAATCGAAACACTTGAATCTTTTTCTTTTAACAGTTCTTGAAATTGTAAGAGCAAAGTCGATTTTCCGGCACGACGGACCCCTGTTACAACTTTTATGAAATTTTTGTTTTTCAGGACAAAGAGTTTGTCAAGCAATATTTTTCTTAAAATTTTTGGCATGTAATTATCTTCCATTTTATACTGCAAAGATAGTGCAAATTCCTCAAAGTTATATTTTTGCCCGGGTTTGAGGAATTTTAGCTACAAGGAGGATGATTTCTTGTACGGAAAAGTTTTAGGACCAAAGGTTTAATCTCCTATAAATGAAAAACCGTTTAATAAATCAAAATTATTTAAATGTTTGTTTACAATTTCTCCGTTTTAAAACTTACGTCAACTTCAATATTATTAACTTCATTCACGAATTAATATATTCCACATTTCTTATGAATTTAATTAATAGAGGCGATTTTCTTGAGTTACTGACAAAATCAAAACAACGTGGAGCAAATTTTTTTCTTAGTAAACTTACTTTTAATTCTAAAAAACGAACACAAAGCACTTTTAATGTACAAAAAACAGAAGGTTCAAACTGGTGGATCATTCCTGAGGTAAAACAAAGAGAGAACAAAAAAATATCAGGAGATAAAAACAAGACTTTTGACCAATATCTGACAGAAAACTATTTTGAAGGGGAAAAAGCATTGAGATTATTGTCAATTGGTTGCGGCGTCGGTAATCGCGAAATTAAATTTGCAGAATCGAACATGTTTGAAGAAGTTGTTGGCATTGACCTTTCAATGGATTTAATTGAAGATGCCAGGAAAAAAGTGGCTGAAAAAAAGTTAAATAATATCGTCTTTGAACAAGCTGATTTTTACAACTATAAACTGAAAAGAAACTATTTTGACGTAGTATTATTTCATTCATCTTTACATCATTTTAAACAAATTGATAAAATTGCTGAACGAGTTAAAGAATCATTAAAAGATAACGGAATTCTTGTTTTAAATGAGTATGCAGGAAAAAACAGACTGCAATTTTCTAAACATCAACTACTTCAAATGAATACCCTTCTCAATACAATCCCAACACAATACAGAAAAAGATATCTGACTGAAAGACTCAAAAAAAGAGTTTATTCCCCAGGCCTGCTGAGAATGATAATCTCTGATCCTTCGGAAGCCATAGAGTCGGAAACAATAAGGCCAATCGTTCACAAACATTTCGATATTATCGAAGAAAAGAAAACCGGTGGCGATTTACTAATGATGGTACTGAAAGATATTGCACATCATTTTGTAAATCCAAAGGACAAATTGAGCCGTGAAATCCTCTTTACACTTTTTGCAGAAGAAGATAAATACCTGCAAAATATAAAATGTGCTGATTTTATTTTTGGGATATATAAATTGAAATCAAAAAGTATTTCTAGCTAATAGGATAAATACCGGGATAAGTTTTAGTGAAAAACCTCCTTTAGTACCTTCAGCGATTTTATTTCACCCAGGTTTTCGAAATGAAGCTGGTAATAATCCACCAATACCGATAGCAAGGTATCGCGCATGGAGCGGGAGATATGAAACTGCCCCAGCTCGTTGATTTTTAACCCGGAAAGCGTAAGCAGATGTCCGGTTGCCTCTTTATTGGCAAACAAGGGGTGCGAAGGTTCGTTGGTAACCACCGCTCCTTTCCGCAGATCAAACCAAGCCTCAAATCCTGTTTTACGCAAATCGGGCATAAACCCGAAATACTCAGTAAGGCGGAAAAGAAAATAAAGGTGAAAATTTTGCCAGCCGTCTGCCATAAGGTCAAAATACAAAAGCGTACTTTTTATAAACTCATAAAGCTCGGGGTAGCTTTCCTGCTCATGAATGGTTTTGTACAGCATTTCGGCCAAAAAAATGGCCTGGGTCGATTTCCGGATATCAAAGGGGATATTCTGATACGCCTGTAAACTTTTCAGTTCTTTTATGCGCTGAATATCGCGCGATTGTTTTTGGTAAACCTCCAGGTCCAACAGGTAAAGTGGCTGTAAAAGCCCGGCTTTGTTCTTTGATTTCCGGCTGCGCGAAGCATTTACCATGTAACTTTGGCGGCCAAATTCGCGCGTAAAAATAGTGGCAATTACACTGCTTTCGCCGTATTTGATAAAATGGAGCACAATTCCTTCGGTAGCGGCCAGCATTTTTCAGTTTCGAGTTTAAAGTTCAGTGTTCAAAGTAATTGTAGCATTTTCAAATTCCAACGTTCAGTTCTTTCCGTTTGAACTCTAAAGACAGTCCCTCAACCGTTCAAATCTTAATGGATAAAAAGCAATTTTGTTATATGGGTTTCATTGCCCTGTTTATCATTACAAAAAACCATATACACACCGGTTTTCACACGGTTTCCATTCAGGTTTTTACCGTCCCAGGTTGCCTGTCCGCCCAACGAAGTTGTTTTGTAAACCAGGTTACCGGAAATATCTGTAATCTTAATATCCGTATCGGCAATTAAGCCTGTAATGGTAACCGGGCCATCATATGTCTCGCGTACCGGATTTGGATATACATATACATTGCTGTAATCGTTGTTTCCCCCGTTGGCATCGCTCTGATAAGAGATCAGGCCTTTGTCGGTTCCGAAAAATACTTCGCCGGTTTTGTGGTTTATCGCAATGGATTTAATGGTATTGGATAAAAGCGGACTGTTTTCGGCGGTAAAATGTTTTACTTCACTTTCGCCGGTTTCCGAAACCAGGAAAACGCCCGATCCGTTTGTTCCCAGCCATTTCCGGTTGGCACCATCCACTGCAATGGCTGTCACGGTTTCAGACGAAAGCAACGGGTGATAAATGCCATCGTTTAAATCGAGCCCGGGTTGTGAAGCATAAAACGGGTTGCTTTCCCAAATGCGGGAAGGATTGCTGTAAACCGCTACTCCTACCGAAGTGCCGATCCAAATTGCTCCGTCATTATCTTCAGCAATGGAATAAACATCACTCATTTCGGTCAGGTATTCATCTTTCCCGTTACTAAAATAGCTGGTTACAGCCAGCCTTCTTTTTTGAGCACCTGTTTTATCTACCACATAAGCATTGTGGTTACGCGGAGCCAGCACCCATTTATCGTTATTCCGGTTTACAAGTAATTGCCCGATTGGTATTCCAAGAATCTCGGGCATAGAAAATGATTCCCACTCGCCGGAAGGACTTAGTTTGTGAAGATTGTTTCCGGAAACTGCCCAGTTACTAATCCACAAGTTTCCTTCAGAATCAAAATCGATCCCGCCAATACGAACAAAGGGTTCATCCGGACTGGTAGGAAGCGCGGTTTGCAAAGGACTGTTTTTGTTGGTATAGCGTGCTACAAACTCGTCGTTGCGAAACTCGATCAAACCACCGCCCCAGCTTCCGGCAAAAATATGGTTGGGATCTGACGGATCGACAGCTAAACAAACAATATCCCAAAAACCATCCATTTCAGGAACCTCTGTTTTGCTGAGTTTTGTCCATTCGCCGGCACGCAAACGCTGAATACGGGGCGCTGTAAAAGAATTGTCCCAAACAAAGTTTCGGCCTCCGGGAGCAACCCACAAATCAGAATTTTCGGCACTTAAAAAGAACACATTATTGTCAACAGGGCCATTCGGAACAAGAGATTCAAACTGATCTCCGTCGTAACGAATCAGAGCATGTGTATTGTCTGCAATCCAAATTACACCATCTGGTGTAATAAGGCTGCTTTGGGCAGAAACAGACGACACTGTTTCATCCCCCAGTTGGTAGGTATTGATCTTACCAACCATATTATATGCTGCATCCATTAACACTACCTCATGCTGGCCAGTAAAACTGATGTAATTATTGTTCGGCCGTATTTCCAGAAGTCTGCTGATTCCTGTGTTCAAACCGGACCATGAACTACCGTTAAAACGATACGAAATATCTCCTCCTACGGAAGGAGAATAATTGGCTATTAACTCTCCGGAATAAACCGCTAACAAATTAAAGTTTTCCCCGGCATGCGGAATCGTATTTTCTTCCATCCAGGAAGTGTAATCGAGCAGGTTGGCACCGCTCTCAGGGGCTTTTAGAATTCCGTTTGCTGTGGCTGCATAAATCATCCCCTGAAAAACTGCTACATCGAAAACTGCAAGTTGCCCACCGTTGTCGCCGATAAAATAGGTGTCTTTAATCTCCGATTTATCGAGGTTGATAACCACAATCCCAAATCCACATGAGAGATAGGCTTCATTTCCATGAAAAGTAATGTTGTGAATAGTTTTATCTGCCGTTATCGTTTTTCGTTTTATATCTGAAAGGTTGATTACTTTGCCGGCTTTCAAAATATCGATATTGCTGTTTGAATAGGCCACCACTAAAAGGCTACTTTCCGAACTGTAAGCCATGGTTTGAATTCCAAAATCTGAAAGATTACTGATCTTGTTCAAACTATTGTCTTCGGTATCGAAATAAAACAAACCGCCTTCGGTTGCGCAATAAATTTTATCCGCTGACGCATCTACTTTAACAGCATTCGAAAAAGAAAGATAGTCTTTCCATTCGCCCAAAGTTCCTTGCGAATAAGATACAAAGCACAAGATCAAGCCCAGCAGAGATAGTAAATATTTTCTCATAAATTTTTATGTTCAGTTTCTTTCAGGTATTCGACCAGCTTTTGAACGGCCCGTCCGCGATGGCTGATTTTATTTTTTTCCGAAAGCTCCATTTCCGCAAACGATTGATTTTTTTCATCCGGTTTGAAAACCGGATCGTAACCAAAACCCGCACCTCCTCTTTTCTCAGTCAGAATTTCACCATTCACGATTCCTTCAAAAAGAACTTCCTTGCCGTTTATTACCAGTGAAATCACGGTTCTAAAACGGGCATTTCGGTTATTTATTTTAGCCAGCTTAGTCAGAACTTTCTGCATGTTTGCCTCCGGGTTCTTTTCTTCTCCCGCATAACGGGCCGAATAAACACCCGGCTCGCCATTAAGCGCTTCTATTTCCAGGCCGGTATCATCAGCAAAACAATTGTATCCGTATTTGTTGTAAACATAAAATGCTTTTTGTGATGCATTTCCTTCCAGCGTCTCCTGTTCTTCCGGAATATCTTCGTTGCAACCGATATCCTTTAAACTGAGCAATTTGAATTCTTCGCCCAGAATCGTTTGAATTTCTTTTACCTTGTGTCTATTATTGGTAGCAAAAACCAGTTCCATTTTTTAAATTTTTTGTAAAAATAAAGAAATCAAACAGCTTGTAACCCGAAATACAACATTCTTTACCTTGAAAAAGGCAGGGGGAAAAATATCAAAAATAGTTGTAAAATGCGAAAATTTACTCGCAGGTGCAGGTATGCAGGCAATCCACAATCTGACTTAAAATATCGAACTTCAGGTAGTAGTAAGTATTTTTTCCGTCGCGTTTTGAGCAAAGCACACCCTTGTCCCTTAGTATTCCAAGGTGATGTGAAGTAGTAGATTGTTCAATTCTCAGCAGTTCATGAATCTCTGTAACTGTCAGTTTTTTACCACCTTCCAGATGTTTGAGAATGGCAATTCGCATCGGATGAGCCATTGCTTTCAACATGCTCGCCGCAACTTCCAATCGTTCAACATTTAATTCTTTTACCTCTACCATCGTTGTACTTTTACGCCTGCAAATATATAAATAATTAAGAATAACCGGTTTTGGGTTTGGGTAAAACCTTTAATACCAGCACAATGATAAACTTTTTTTATGAAACAATCTTTTTTTAATTGAAATTGTTTTATGTTCGTTCACCAAAAGAAAACGGTACAGTTCAGAGAATGACAGCATTAAATAAGATAAAAGCCCCCATCGAACAAGAGTTAATCGATTTTGAACCATATTTCAAAAAATCGTTAAAAAGTGATATTCCGTTACTGGCTACTATCCTGAATTACCTGTACAGGACAAAAGGCAAACAGCTGCGGCCAATGTTTGTTTTTCTTTCGGCCAAATTACACGGAGGCACCAACGAATTTTCAAAACTTGCCGCCTGCTCGGTAGAATTGCTTCACACGGCAACTTTGGTTCACGACGATGTAGTGGATGAATCGTACGAGCGCCGCGGATCGTTTTCGGTAAAGGCCTTATGGAAAAACAAACTGGCAGTTTTGGTCGGTGATTACATCTTGGCAAAAGGCCTGCTGCTTCAGCTCGAAAATAAAAAGTACAACTTTCTTCATCTGATTTCGAGAGCAGTTCAGGACATGAGCGAAGGTGAAATTCTGCAAATGAAAAAAAGCAGGAAGCTGGATATTGACGACGATACTTATTTCGAGATTATCCGTAAAAAAACAGCTTCGTTAATTGCTACCAGTATAGCCATTGGCGCTGCATCGGCCACCGAAAATCAGGAGATAGTAGAAAAAATGTACCGTATTGGCCAGGATGCCGGGATAGCGTTCCAAATAAAAGACGATATTTTTGATTACCAGTCGAAAGGTATTATTGGAAAACCCATTGGGAATGACATAAAAGAGAAGAAAATTACCCTGCCGTTGTTGTATATACTGAACAATGCTGACAATTCGGAAAGAAAACGGATTTTGCGGATGATTAAACGTAAGAACAAAAACAGCAGGGCCGTAAAAGAACTTATTCAATTGGTAATTAACCGTGGAGGGCTGGAGTATGCCGAAGAACGAATGCTTGAGTTTAAAGACAAAGCCGTAGCCGGTTTAATGGAATTTCCAGACTGTGAAGCCCGTGAATCGCTGATTGAGTTGATGGAATACATCACTACCCGGAAAAAATAAAAATAAATAAACCTCTACACACCGGAAGCACACAGGTTTAAGATTGAAAAGAAAGCAATAATCCACCTTGTTGATGGTACCTCGTAATTCTTCATTCGTTAATCATCATTCAATATGCAGCTGAATGTAGTATCCGTTGTGTTTTCGAATGTTTAACACCTTGTTTTCATCCAAAATCAGGTACTGCCCTTTTATTCCGGTCAGTGTTCCGTTTATTGCAGCTTGTTTGTCGAACCCAACACTTGCAATTTTCCCGGGATATTTTTCAACCGGATACTGAATGGCAGTTATTTCACTGTCGGGATCGGCATATTTTTTAAGCTCGCCCGGCAACAGGCTAATAACCTTTTCCTTTTCAGCGGAAAGATCAAAGTCCTGAAGGATTTCATTTTTTAACATCGCCCGCCAGTTGGTCTTATCGGTATAATGATTTTTTAGAAATACTTCAATTACACCTGCAATGTGGCGGTTGGGTGTTCGGGCAACTTTAATGGCAAAACTTGCTCCCTGGTCGATCCATCGTGTCGGAATCTGGTGATTTCGTGTCACCCCTACTTTTACTTCGCTCGAAACTGCGAGGTAAACAAAGTGGTCGATCAAGTCGTGTTTTTCGGCCCATTCCAGATCGCGTGCCATTCCAAAATGAGACTTCGATAACTCGGGCCGCATAATTGACTCACTGGCTTCGGGCGCTGTTTGCAGGCAATTGTAACAAAATCCCTGTCCGAAAGATGTTTTGGTTTGCTTTCCGCACGAAATACAATTGATCCGTCCATCGAATTGCATCCGGATGTTTTTTCCAATCAACGCATTCATTTCAACCTGTTGATCACCAATGGGTAAATGATATTTTACCGGCTTTTCGAGCTCGGTAATCATTTTTCGGATGTTGCCTTCGAATTGCATAAAATTATGGTCTTATATTTTCAGGAAGTGAAGGTAGTACAGAAGTTGTACGATACAAAGTTTGAAAGTAATTAATCATCGAAACCCGGCCGCTTAAAGTCCATTACGCCCGGAAAAGTTTTTAGTAACTGTTTTTTGATGGAGGATAATTCAACAAGGAATTTCAGAATGTCGTCTTCTTTTTCACTAAAACCGGCATATAAAACCGACAAAGCATCCATCGACCGCTCAATAGCGATAATGGCAATTTTTGCCGATCCCAGGTTATCGGAGTAAATGTTGTATTCATCATCAGTATCTTTCTGGCGCTCTTCCAGGTCGAGATGAGCCCGGTGAACTTTTGCCCCGATAAAAAAGTAATACCACTGAATTACTTCCAGTGCATCTTTGTATTTTATTATCGAAGCTTTGTCGGTGATCATTACCAACTGCTCGGCTTTTTCGGCCATAAACTGCTGATTTGCTTCCAGGTAATCGTGCATTCTGCTGCCATATTCTTTGGCCTGAACCTCCAGCGGTGTTTCAATGTGTTCCGGAAGTTCAATATCCTCTACCTCGGCAAGATCAACTCCGAGACGTTCAGCATCGTCTTCAATCATTTCCAAGGTTACTTCCCATGCCAGGCGAATTTGTTCCCAGAAGTTTTTGTTTTCCTCGTCAGGGATCTGGTGGCTCCCGGTTTTCATTTCCTGCTCGTGCAGGTAGGTCATACAGTGCCGCGTCATTGTACACCGTTCGCACCAGCGATCGCAATAATTGTAAATGCCCGGCACCAGGTTTTCGTCCTTTGCAAGATCAAGAAGCGTTCGTTTATAGCGTTCCTTTTTTGATTCCATAATTGGTCAGCAATTAAATACTACAGGGTTAACAAAACATATTTCTAAAAAGTTGAGTACCGGGCAAAATCAATGTCAAATTGTATGATCGTTTGCAACTCCCATAACACCGAGGAATAGGAGTTTAGCTGCATCTTCCATTATTTCAGGTGTCAACACATCGGTTTTGTCGCGCGGATCGTGATAATACACCGGAAACACCGAATTTCTTGTCCAAAGTCCAAATGTTTTTATTCCTGCATTTTCAAAATTGGATTCATCAGAGCGGGGCCTTCCGTAATTTTTTCGTACTTCCAAAGCATTCATTTCACGGTGAATGTATGCTGAATTGGCTCTTTCAAAATGGTTGAAAAGTTTGGTGTAGGTTTTTCCGTTGGCAAAGTAAAAACCGGTGCCATTTCCTACCATATCCAAGTTAATCATCAAACGGGTCTTTTCAATCGGAAACAACGGATTTTCAGCATAATATTCCGACCCGTATAATCCACATTCCTCTCCTCCCATTAGCACAAAGAGTATCGAACGTCCGGGTCTGATTTCGGAAGTTGCCAGTGCTTTTGCCGCGCCCAAAATATCTGCTACCCCCGAGCCATTATCGAGTGCACCGGGAAAAATTATGTCACCCATCGAGCCCTGCCCGTCGAGATGGCCACCAATAACAATCACTTCATTTTTTAACTTCGGATCAGCGCCTTCAATCAGCCCTACAACGTTGCACGACCGTGCTTCAGGAAAATATTTCGTATCGGCAGTGATTTTAATTTTTTGTTCCGAACACAGCTCAAAGGAAGGAGTTTCAAAATTTTGCAGTTGCTTTTTCACCTCCGCGTAATCCTTTCCGGCATCCGAGAATATCTGTACAATCACTTTTTGACTTGCATGTGCATAAATAAACCCATTCAGGTTCACTGTGTTCGGATTGGCAATCAAACTGTTGTAAATCATTCCGGCAGCTCCGTGGGCCACTGCATTTCTGAACTTATAACGATGGTATGCATAAGGAGTCCACTTTGCCAGGGTAGTATCGTTTTTGGTATAAGGAATTCCCGGTTCCAACACAATGATCTTTCCTTTTACATCTACATTTTTGTAATCGTCGTACTCCAGTTCGGGCGCTGTAACACCAAAACCCACATAAACCAGATTGGCTTCAATCGTTCCGTTTGATGAATTGGACCCAGGCAGATAGTCATCCAAAAATTCCAGTCGCATCAATTCATTGTTGTTCGAATACACCACCCCGCCAATGGAGCGAACTTCAGAATATTCATTTTTAAAATACTGATAATAGCTTCCGTGATTGGCTGGCTGAATTCCCCATTCCTGAAATTTTTCTACACACCAGTTGGCTGCTTTCAGGTATTCCGGCGATCCCGATAAACGGCCTTTGTATTGCGGAGAGCTTAATTCTTCGACAAATCCCAGAATCTCGTTGCTCGAAATTGTGTGAAAAGTGCTAAGCAGTTTTTCCTCGTCAGTTTTTTCCTGTGCATTGGTACGGGTTGTGTTCAGCAGCAAAATCAGACTGCTTACAAATGCAATTATCTTCATCGTAATTATTTTTCAAAACGTTAAAATTACAATTTTTCAAATGCGCGAAATATCAAAATAATGTCATCAGGTAACTATGTTTCTGACAATAACGTATTTACATTGATTTTTATTTATAAATCAAAAAAACATGAACATGAAAATTTTAAGAGGCTGTATGTTTGTAAAAGTGCATAAGCATCCAAATTTTGTAAATTAGTTTTTGCAAAACAAAAAGATGAACACTTATGCAAAGGAAAGTTAAAACAATTAGTTTTCATGGACAAAGG
>JBKEDN010000299.1:0-6608 GCA_047975435.1 Draconibacterium sp.
GGCTATACTCCCTGTCGCCCCCACAATATTTGGTGTTCCAGCATTTGGTGCAGGTATAGCCTTCTGTCCATTTTAGTCCTGATAAAGAGGTCAGGCACGCGCGGTCATCTTGATACCTGGCCTGAAAATCAAAAATCGTTAGTCTTTTAAATTGTTGCTGCATATTATTATTGTTAGTTTCCCCCAATTTACTGATTTTTTAGTTATTGACAAAATGCCTAATTCAATAAACTTATATATGTCTTTTTCATAATAGCTGTGGTTTTTAATTTAGAATGTAACATTAATACCTCCCGATAACATCCGGGCCAATGGGTAAGATCCAAAACCTACACCGCCAATTTCGGGATCAACACCCGGAAATTTTGATAATGTCAACAGGTTCTCGCCACTAAAGAATACCCTGAGGTTACTTATTTTAGCTTTTTGTGTGATCGATTTAGGTATCGTATAGCCAATCTGCAGGTTTTTCAACTTGATGTATGTGGCATTGTATAAAAAGTCGGTATTGTTCTGGAAGGTTCCTCCACTTGTTTTTAAACGAGAGTAAGAGGCTGTCAAATAATTTGAATTCGGATCTTGCTCCGGAGTTGCATATTGGGTTTCATCAAAAAAGTAAAAATCGTTACGGGCATTTGCCGGTATTGTATTTTGTACATTTGAAATAATCGGATAATTCAATCCGTTGCCGTATAAATGATAATACATTCCACCTTGCCCGGCCCACAACATGCTAAGATCGAAGCCTTTCCATTCGGCTGTCAGCTGTATTCCGTAGTTAAATTTCGGAGTACTTGATTTTCCGGTCCATTTACGATCGTACTCGTTACCATAATTTCCATCGCCATTGTTATCAGCGTAAATGTATTCGCCATACCAGTTTTTAGTACGTGAAACGGCTGCTGTTGTCTGGCTGTTGAACTTATAACCGGCGCTTACCATGTCCATTACCCATTGCAAATCTTCGGTAGTACGGATCATCCCGTTGGTTGGTCCGCCCTTTGGATTAACCGATCCGTCGGCATTGTAATAATCACCCGATCCACGGTATGGGGTTTGCAAAAACTGCTCACCGAGCATATGCCCTTCCGGTCTGCCGTTTAATGCTGAATAATTCAGGTATTTCCACACCGGATTTCCCCACACGTCAAAATCTTCATTGTCGTAACCGTACTCAACTTTCCCCAGGTATTTCATGATTTTGTTCTGGTTGTATGAAAAGTTTCCGCTTACAGAGTATTTAAACTTACCGATTTTGTCGCGCCAGGTTACTGCAATTTCATAACCACGGTTTCGTACACTGGCTGCATTTTCCATCGGAATAGTAATGTCGCCACGTGTTGCATAAGCAGTTGGTGTGGTAAGAATATCTTCTGTTAATCGATTATAGAAATCGAATTCAAAATTTAAACGTTGTCTTAAAAGCTGCGCATCAAAACCGGCACCACTGGTTGTAACATGTTCCCAGGTAAGCGAAGTATTTGGCAGCTGAGAAGGATATAAACCTTTTGTTTCGCTTTCATTCAAAACAAGGTTGGTTGATCCGTAAAGCGCCTGCCAGGCATAGTAACTCGAAGTCACATTACCAAGCTGCCCCCACGATGCCCTGAATTTCAATCCTTCAATTACTGATTTCAAAGGCTCGAAGAAAGACTCTTCGCTAATGCGCCATCCTACTGAAACCGACGGAAAAACACCGTATCGGTTATCGGGTGCAAAGCGGGAAGATCCATCGCGGCGGACATTGGCCTCAAAAAGATATTTTCCCTGGTAGTTATAATTAATACGGCCAAATTGTGAAATCATGGCATAATCGCGTTCATAACTCCCTCCAATTGAATTCATTTCGGTTCCGGTGGTAATATCGGTGATTGAATAATCGAGCAGGCCTTTTTTACTTGCACTAAATCCGTTGTAGTTCCAGTACGAACGCTCGTAACCCAACAATGCGGTAATATTATGATCTCCGAATGTTTTGTCATAATTTAAGGTTCCGATAAGGGTGCGTGCTGTTTGGCGTGTAAACGAACGCGAAGTTGTTGCCAGCGACAAATTGCCGTTGTACTCTGCCAACACTTCATCGGTTCTGAAACTATAACGTTTTACATTTACCGCGTGATTGCGTTGGTCCCACATCGCATCCTGATAGTTGAACTTAACCTCGGCATTTAATCCCTTTAAAAGTTCGGCACCTACATACCAGGTTGTATTTAAACGGGAAGTTATATTTTCTCCGTCCCTGTAAACCAGTCTTGCCAATGGGTTTTCCATATTCTGCGGGTTCATGGAAGCATTTAGTGTTGCATCCTCCAACGCGCCATATTTCCCATTGTATTCCGGGGTCATTGCCGGAACCATTTGGTTGATATAATACAAAGCCCCACCTGTACTTGAATCACCAACATCTCCATAGCGTTGGTTAAAATATGTTCTGGTGCCTATTTTCAGCAACCCGGCAACTTTGGTTTCCATATTTGCACGCAGCGAATATTCTTCCAAAGAGGTATTTGGCATTGTTCCCGGATTGGATTGATAACCGGCAGAAAGCAGGTATGAACTATTGTCGCCTCCACCGCGTGCCTGAATTGTATGTTTATGGTAAAAATTTGAAAAGTAGAAATACTTCGTCCAGTCGGTATTTGGATAAGCCAGATAATTCGGGATTCCCCATTCATTGTCTGTTCCGTTTGGATTCATTGAAGCGGCTCGCCAAATATCAATGTCCGACTGCTTGTATGGCAACAAAGTAGGATCGGCAACCACACCACTCGGATTAAGGTTCATTACCGCCCTGTTGTGCATTTCCATCCATTCGGCAGTGTTGGATTCGATATCAAACGCCGAGCTTACATTGGTTTGTGCAAACAGTGCAGAGTATGTAATTGTAGGCGTCATTCCTTTTTTTCCGCCTTTGGTAGTAATTAATATTACACCGTTTGCAGCACGCGAACCATAAATGGCTGCTGATGCTGCATCTTTCAAAACACTAATGCTTTCAACATCTTCTGAATTAACCGAGTTAATCGCATTGCCTTCATCTACCACTACTCCGTCGATAACAATCATCGGACTATTGGATCCCTGGAAAGTACCTGTTCCGCGAATCCGGATACTGGCTCCGTCACTTCCGGGTTTTCCACTGCTTTGACGAACCTGTACACCTGCGGCCAAACCTCCTAATCCGGAAGAAAGGTTCACCATTGGCCTGTTTTCCAGTTTTTGTGCTCCCACGTTTGCAACCGAACCGGTCAGGTTAATTTTTTTCTGAACTCCGTAACCTACAGCAACAACTTCTTCGAGGCCGATTGACTCTTCAGCCAATGTTACATTGATTGAAGTTTGTCCACCAACTTCAATTTCCTGTGTCCGCATCCCTACAAAAGAAAACTGAAGAACTGCATCGTCCGAAACGTTTGTTAATACATATTCTCCATCCGCATTGGTTACGGTTCCGTTTGTTGTGCCTTTTATTATTACAGTAACTCCGGGCAACACTTCGCCACCAGTATCAACAACTTTTCCTGTTACCGATTTCTGCTGTGCCACCATTTTATTGATCACATCAATATTCGAAAGCACAATTTGCCGGTCATAAACTGTAAAAGCGATGTCTTTCCCTTTAAATACATCCTCCAGGATTGATTTGATTGTTTGGTTTTGTGCATTAACACTAACCCTTTGTTCAACATTAATTAAATCTTTGTTGTACAAAAAGAAAAACTCTGATTCATCTTCAATTTCCTCCAGGATTTTTTCAATTGGCTGATTGCTTATTTTCATCGACAAGCGAGTCATTTGAGCATAAGAATCAACAGCCATTACTTGCATAAAGCCCAGAAAGAAAAGTAATACTGTAAGTTTAGTCATAAGTAGAAATTTTTCGATAGCCCGTTTATCCCAAATAAGGAAGCTTTCCGAGGCCACTCGTTCTCGTTTTTTTTTCATAGATTTACCATGTAAGAGTGAATAAATTGTTTTATTAGTCTCGCTCTGCAATTAATACAGGAAAGTGCTGGAACCACTTTCCTGTTTTTGCAGTATTTATTTCTTTAGTCTCATTGTTACTTTCTTCTTTTTAAATACGCCATTGTAATCGGTAGCTCTTTTCTCAATCGTGTAATATATCGGCGTTGACGTTGAAATCAGTTTTAATACTTCCTCCAGCGGTTCATCACGGAATGTGGCTTTAAAACGATAATTTTTCAGCACTTCATCCTTAATATCAATTTCAACGTTATACCATCTTTCTATGCGGTTTACAACCTGTCCGAGCGGCTCATTATCTATAATCAGGTACCCCTCTTTCCATGCCGAAAAGCGGCTTGCATCCACCTCGCTCAATGTTACTGTGCGCGCCTGGTGGTTAAAAAATATTTTCTCGTTGGGTGAAAGTGTTTGCTGAAAAATTGCCGACTTTCCGTTTACCTCAATTTTTCCTTTTTCAAGCGTAACGTCGGTAAAAATATCGTCGGGATAAGCGGAAACATTGAATTGAGTTCCCAAAACTCTAATGTCCATTGCCGGAACGCTTACAACAAACGCGGAAGAGTTCAGGTGTTTTACATCAAACCAGGCTTCACCTGTAAGTTCAACTTTTCGCGTTTCTCCAAAAACACTTGGATATTTTAACTTAGAACCGCTGTTTAACCAGCCTTTCGAACTGTCGGGAAGCATAAATTCAACCCGGGCACCTTCGGGAGCTGTTATATTTACCCATGACTGAGCCATTTGATTGGATGATACGTTTTCTTTTCCCTGGAGCGATGTGTTGTAAAAATACCAAATCGAGAACATCAGCACCGGAATAAGCAGAATCGCCGCCACCTGACGGTAATAGTGCCACAAACTTATTTTTTTAGTTTGCTTTTTCTCTTCTAGCTGAATTTTATATTGAATTTGTTCGAAGATGTGATTTAACGATTGGTCTTTTCCCTCAAATTCATTGTTAGTATTATTCCAGTTTGCCAATAGTTCTTCTGCCACACCTTTATCGAAAGAATAATTTTTAAACAATTCTTTAACCTTTAAATAATCGTTGTAAGAATATTTACCTTTCGATAAATTAATAAGGCTTTCTATATCTGATTTTTTATTCATTTATTTCTTTTAAAAGGAAGAAGAGAACTACCCCTCTTCCTTTTTTTAACCTAACTAATAAGCCTAAGCTATTTCTACAATCTGTTTATTATATCCCGGCAAGGCCAGTTTCCCCAGTCAGAAAATGATTTTTTTTTGATTTTTTTTTCATCCACACTTCAAATGCATCAATAAAATTACCATTAGGTACTGATTAACAAACACATACCAATATACGATTGTAAGCCGATAATTCTATTTATTTATAAAAAGGTGAAAAAAGATTAAGCCGCCGATGTTTAACTTTTCAAATTCTGCTTTTATAAACTTCATGGCTTCTGTAATATGATACTCAACAGTTTTGGAAGAAATATCGAGTATTTGTCCGATTTCTTTTAGCGACCTGTCCTCAAATTTTTTCATGATAAAAACCAGCCTGCGTTTCTCCGGCATTGTTCCGATAATTTCGTCGAGTTTATTTAGTAAACTTTGATAATCGTCGCGTTCATCAAAAGTTGGCTTGGCCTGCGAATGCGAAAATAAAAGCTCGTGTTTTACTTCGTTTAGCTTCGACAGTTTATTGAATTGTTTACGTATAGCATTTAGCGCAATCGTAAATAAATACGACTTAAAAGAAGTATCGGTGCGAAGTGTTTTACGCTTTACCCAAACTTTTTCAAATACTTCCTGTACAACATCTTCTGCTGCATCTGCTGATTTCAGATAGCTAAAAGAAAACTGAAACAAAGCCCTGCTGTATAATTCGAACAATTCTTTAAATGAATCATGATCATCCATTTTAATTCTTCGAATTAAACCAATTTCATTATTTCGACTGTGCACCTTCAATCCCTTAGATATATCCCCGAATGCAAAGAAATGACTTTTTATTGAAATCAATTTTGAATTTGTACCGGTACTTTTAAAAAATATGTTCACTGTAATAATTACAATTTCATCAAAAACACTGATTTACAGATCAATATTTACAATGAATCAAACTTCCCTTACAATTGAACAATCTTTTAGAATTTGTAAATTTTGTCTGTTTTCTTAAACCATTGAAGAAACAATTAGGAAAACCGGGTTTAAAACGCAGGGCTACGAAACCATTTTTACCCTAAAACTTTAATAAACAAAAATTGAATATCCGTTTTGTAACATATGGCTTGTTTTTACATCATGCTGAACTTGTTACAGCATCTCTCCGGTAATGTTAATCAGCAATTTATGGGTGAGCCCCTAAAACAAGTTCAGGGAGACATACTAATTAAGACACATTGCAGACAATCAAAAAAGGATTCTCAAAGTTGAGTATCTACGCAACACGCCCAAAGGAATGCGCCTGATTCAAAATGTTTTTACTGTGGTTTCAAAATATCCTTTCATTTATTTGTCACGACAATTAAAAATAAGGTAACCTCTAAAAATTAGTTTTATGAAGCATGTCTATTCTTCTGTTAATGAAGTTGCCATCCATTTT
Organism: Draconibacterium sp.; assembly: GCA_047975435.1. Lineage (GTDB taxonomy): Bacteria > Bacteroidota > Bacteroidia > Bacteroidales > Prolixibacteraceae > Draconibacterium. The sequence goes on from JBKEDN010000299.1 coordinate 6,560, forward strand.
CAATCATCATTTTCCTTTTCGTTCAATTTTCAGCCATAATTTCATTGGT
>JBKEDN010000301.1:0-3509 GCA_047975435.1 Draconibacterium sp.
CTTGTTTGAATGCAAAATATCCATTATCTAATTCAAATCGTCACGCTATTAAAAATCGCTACAAGTACGACTAACAAAGAATTTCAAAGAACGTTTTTTAATTTTTAATACCCACTAGTGATTCAATTTTATAAAGATATGAAGTGGTCATCCCGCCGTTTATTACCGATAAAGTGATCATATTACCATTCCAGTTTATCTTCTTTACTCTTTCTGGTTTTATACATGAAAACATCAGTAATACAAGCAGCAATGTTAATGTAAGCTTTTTTAAGATTGCCATATTCTTCACGATTGATTCACAATTTTATTCCCCGTACCAGTTAATTTTCCGGGTTGCAAACATGGTAAGGGCAAGTACCACAAACAAACCGATACTTCCGACTAAAAGGGCGTAAGTTTCCAATTGCATTAAAACAAAAATAAACCCGAATGAAAAAGTCAGGATCAGCGTTTGAATAATTGCATTTCCCCAGCTTTTCAGGAAGGTTTTTGAATAAAACAGGACCATCGTAATTACCGCTATGGCAGAGATCAGGTAGGCAAGGTTAAAGCCAAGTTGTTCGGAGATTGAAAGCAGCAGCAAATAGAAAATAAGTACCGCAAACCCGACAAGGATGTATTGAAACGGGTGTACCCTGTTTTTTGTGATAATTTCGTTTAAAAAGAAAGATAGGAACACAAACAAAATAACCATAATCCCATATTTAGCGGCACGCGAACTTTTCTGGTAATGATCGGCAATGGTTACAAGCTTCACACCAAAATCGGCGTCCGTAATGCGGTATTCGTCGTTTTTCCACATTTGAGGGAAATTACGGTTAAAGTTCAGGATTTTCCAGTCGGCGGTAAAACCATCTTTGCTGATGTTGTGATCGGCCGGTAAAAAACTGCCTACAAACCCCGGATCGTTCCACTGCGACAACATATTTACTTCGGTGGTTTCTCCCAGGGGCGCAAAATTCAGCGATTCAGAACCTTTTAAATGAAGTGTAAATTGAAAGCTGGCCGGGAAACTTGCAGAAGACAAGGTTGTTAGCGGAAGTGAAATTCCGTTGTTCCCGACCAGGCGGTTTTCCATTCCCGGAAGAAAGGAAAGAACGGAGTCGTTCCAGTTAAGTTCCACCTTATCGTTTATTCCACGCAAATCGCTAATTGAAACCAGGATTTTTGCTTTCTCCCACAAAACATCTTTTGGCGAAATTTTTAGCGTGTTAAAGTCGGGGAGTTCAAAGTTACCGGCAACATTAATTCCCGACTCATAAACCACCGCTTCATAAATACTGATTTTTCGTTTTTCGGGAGCAATTTTGCTACCTATTTTCAGAGTCTTTGGCAGAATGTACGTCTGCCGGATTGTTTCGTTTATTTCCTTTCCATCCACATCAAAACTGCGTTCAATGTATGGAACCATCAAAACCGGACCACGCACCGTTTGTGCCAGCGACCACTTTTGCATCACATCCTGTTTGGTTACTTCAGCTGTACCTTGCCGTTCGCTCACCAATTCAATAATCATAAATTTTGGAATCAGTAACACGATCGTGATTGCACCAATAATAAACACTTTAAAAGTGATCTGCCAGTTAACCGATTTTTGTTTTTCCTGTAAGAATTCTTTTGCTTCCATGTTGTTTTTATTTTGATTTATTCAAAGAACTTTGAAATTCAAAGTAAATAAGTAAAAAAATTAGAGTTGTTTCAATATTTCTTCCAGTGCCTGTAAATGGCTTTCGAAGGCAGCTGCTCCTGAGGGTGTAATTTCGTAGTTGGTGTTTGGCTTCCGGTTAATAAAGCTTTTGTTTACAGCAATGTAACCCGCACTTTCCAACGCTTTCAGATGGCTTGCCAGGTTGCCGTCGGTTACTTCCAGTACTTCTTTCAACTGGTTGAAGGAAGACCGCGAATTAACTGACAGCACCGACATAATCCCAAGCCGGATTTTGTTGTCGAAAGCTTTATTTAAATTTTGAAAACTGTTTTTCACGGCTTAGTTTTTTGGTGAATGTTCGTACCTGAAATACATTAGCGTTCCATAAATGATGTGCATCAGTCCAAAGCCAAGTGTCCAGAAAAGCAATCCCCAGGCCGGTATCAGTGCTGCCAGCACTCCAAGCGAAACCTGGAAAATTCCGAGATAAAAAATTTCCTGGCGGGTGAATTTTGCAGCATTTACAAGCGCAAGTCCATAAAAAATCAAGCAGCCCGGAGCAACTATCTCGTACACGCCGTTGAATATAAAAATGAGTATCAATAAACCGCCGCTTACCAGCGGAATGGCCAGGTTGATCAGCATTAAACGCGATCCCGGGTTCCATATTTTTTTACCTGCTTTACTGGCTCTTTTGTAGGTGAGTAAAACAACAGTAATAAGTGAAACTACCAGCACGGTTACTGCAATAAATAGCATCAACGAAATTATATCTGTTGAATTGGAATATTCCACCGTTGGTTGAGTATCCATTTTTAGGTAAAAAATGATGGCTCCCGCTAAAGCATAAATACCAATCAATATTCCGGATAAGCCGCTAAGTGATAAAAAGCGGCTCGAATCTTCCATCATTTTACGGATCTCCTTAATCTCGGCAAGGTAATTTTCTGTGGTTTTCATTATAGTATTTAAAAGTACTTTGAAATACAAAGTAAAGCAATTAATGCAAAACTTCAAATACCCATTGTAGCTTTTTTGTAAAAATTATGTTTTTGTTGTCTTCTTGTTTAAAACGAATTTAAAATAGTGGGGGCCAGCCTGTAAGATTACATAGGAGTGTGTATAGTCTGAAATAATGCTTATTTTCAATCCCGAAAACTAATTGAACTTGACTATGAAGATCACCAACCTATTGGCCCGGGGATTGTTTGTAATCGGCGTAGTGTCTTTATTTTTTGGCTGCGGTACCGATAAGAAAATCTCGGATGATCTAATGATAACCTATCCTTTTAACCATTCCGTTTTTCCACGCGACATTATTGCTCCAATTTTCAGATGGCAATGTAATACCGAAAATATTGATCATTGGAAAATAAGCGTTTCGAATGAAGGGGCAGAGATGTTTACAGATGAAACCATTGAAAATTTTTGGCGCCCTGATAACACCGAATGGGGCAAAATAGTGGCTCTTTCGGGAGCGAATATTCAGGTGACCATTCAAGGAATAAGAAACAAGCCTGTTTGCAGTGCGCAGGTAACGTTTGATGTTTCAAAGGATATAGTGGAAGCCCCAGTTTTTTTCAGGGCTGTTCCCTTGCCTTTTAAATTTGCCCGCGAGAATTTGAAGCGCGTGAGATGGCATTTGGGAAGTGTGAGTGCAGAAAGTAAGCCTCATGTAATGCTCGAAAATATTCCGGTTTGTGCCAACTGCCACTCATTTACGCCCCAGGGAAATAATATAGGTAACCTCTAAAAATTAGTTTTATGAAGCATGTCTATTCTTCTGTTAATGAAGTTGCCATCCATTTTCAATCATCATTTTCCTTTTCGTTCAATTTTCAGCCATAATTTCATTGGT
>JBKEDN010000106.1:0-2380 GCA_047975435.1 Draconibacterium sp.
TGTTTGTCCCTGTTGCTTTGTATCTTGTCCTCATTGTATAAGAATATGCTCCTAAGATACTATTTACTATTATAATAGGCTGATTGGTAGATTTTTAATTTTTAGAGGTTTCCTTGAGAAATACAGCGACGAACGTTTGATGAAGCGTTTTTCAAGGGCTGGAAGCGTATCGGAGTTTTTCTCTCAACTCGATACCGGGGTATTTCAGCGGCAGGTGCTTCCGTTTATTGAAAAGTGTATGATGGATGTAGCATCGGTGCTGATGCTTAGCCCGGTCCGGCTGTTTAAAAAGGAAGCCAAGTACTCGAATCTTTATGATGAGGATGTGATACATGTGTCGCCGGTTTTTGCACGTCCTGAATTTTATTTCGAACGCACCGAACTGCAAACCCGTTACAAACTGAAGGTTTTTTTGGAAGAGAAGGAGTTGCTCCTGTCGAAACGTAACAACCGTATTATTACCAACGAGCCGTGTTTGATGTTGTACCGCAATCAGTTGATCGCTTTTGAGAAGTTAAACGCCAAACGGTTAATGCCTTTTTTTGAAAAAGATGTGGTTTCCGTACCAAACACCATTGAGGAGAAATATTACTCTGGTTTTATCCTGAATACCGTGCGCGATTTCGATGTAAAAGCAAGTGGTTTTGAGATTCGTGAAGCCGACATCAGCAAAAAGGCCGTTCTTTCGCTCGAAGTGGATTTACAGTACCGGCCTGCTTTTGTACTTCGTTTTAACTACGGACAGGAGAACTTTCTGCCGGGCTCTGCCAGGCAAGTTTCGGTGAGTCTTCAAAAAAGCGGTTCTTCCTATGTTTTTCTGAAAACAGTACGCGATTGTGCATGGGAGGAAGAAGTGATAACGCTGCTCAAAAAAAACGGGCTGGCCGAAATCAACGGATATTACCATTTAAAAAACAGCGAGGTGCTAGAGCAGCAAAATGCCTTGTATCATTTGCTAAACTGGCTGGGAGAAAATCGTGATTGGCTGAAAAAACAAGGTGTTGAAGTAGTTCAGAAACAGGGCGATAAAAAATATTTTACCGGAAGTGGCCAACTGGAAATCAAAACACAAACACGCGGCGACTGGTTTGATGTGTATGCGGTAGTGCATTTTGGCGAGTACAGCATTCCTTTTATCCGTTTAAAAAAGTATATCCTGAATGGTATTCACGAATTTGTGTTGCCCAACGGCGAAACCGCTATTTTGCCCGACGAGTGGTTTGCGCGTTACAAAGGTTTGTTGCCTTACGGAAAAGACAAAGGCGAACGTATTGAATTTCATAAACATCATTTTACACTGCTTCAGCAAAGTTTTGAAGGCATCGACAGCGATGTGAAAGAGAAATTCCTGAAACTGAAAGAGGCCGAAAAAGAAGAAACTGTTTTGCCGTTGAAGTTAAAGGCCAATTTAAGGACTTACCAGGAAGAAGGTTTTAACTGGATGTACAGTTTGTACAAAAACGGACTGGGTGGTTGTTTGGCCGATGATATGGGACTTGGAAAAACCTTGCAGACATTGACTTTACTGCTGAAACTAAAGCGCAGTCAACAGCCGGTTAAAACAGGGGAGAGTGATAAAAACGGGCAGTTGGATATGTTTGGCGGCAGCAAACCCGGCGAATCGGTACAGCCTGCCACACTTATTGTGTTGCCTACTTCGCTGGTACACAATTGGAGCAACGAAATTAGCAAATTCACACCCTCGCTGAAAGTGTATAAATATGTTGGGCTGCAACGTAAAAAGGTGGAAGACATTGGTCAGATTTCACGCTTTTACGACATTATTCTTACCACTTACGGAACCATGCGCAACGACAGCGAAATGCTGGCTACAACCGAATTTTTCTACCTGATACTGGACGAAAGCCAGTCGATTAAAAATTCGGCATCAAAAACTTACACGGCATTATTGAAAATAAAAGCACGCCACAAACTGGTAATTACGGGAACGCCTATCGAAAACTCGCTATCGGATTTGTGGAGCCAGATGAACTTTCTGAACCCCGGATTGCTGGGAAGCCTGGCATTTTTCAAAAGGATGTTTATTACGCCCATCGAAAAGCACGCCAACGAAGAGCAGATGGAAAAACTGCAACTCATGATCCGTCCTTTTGTGTTACGACGCAAGAAAATGGAAGTAGCGCGCGATTTGCCACCGTTGATGGAAGAAGTGCGTATTTGCAGTATGGCCGATGATCAGCAAAAATTGTACGATAAAGAAAAGTCGATCATTCGAAATACGATTCTTTCCACCATCGAAAAAGAGGCTGTATGTTTGTAAAAGTGCATAAGCATCCAAATTTTGTAAATTAGTTTTTGCAAAACAAAAAGATGAACACTTATGCAAAGGAAAGTTAAAACAATTAGTTTTCATGGACAA
>JBKEDN010000172.1:0-31325 GCA_047975435.1 Draconibacterium sp.
GGAAACCTGGCCTGAAAATCAAAAATCGTTAGGCTTTTAAATTGTTGCTCCATATTATTATTGTTAGATTCCCCCAATTTACTGATTTTTTAGTTATTGACAAAATGCCTAATTCAATTAAGTGATTTACTGAAACAAGAAACAGGCAAAACGGCATTAGAGCATATTCACATAGCATTAGTAATGGAAGCCAAAAATATTTTGATGAGTACCGACAAAACAGTTGCCGAAACAGCCTACCAATTGGGCTTTGAAAATCCACCGTATTTTACACGGCTTTTTAAAAAAGAAGTGGGACTTACACCAAGCGACTATAGAGAACAGTTATTGAATTAGGTAATTATATACGAATTAACCCTTACAAAGTTTAATCAATTACAAATATAGGCTATTAAACTTTGTAGGCATGAGTAACAAAACGAATATATTCATTGAGATACAAGACAGAGCAGAAAAAGAAGCCCACATCAAATTAGCGCGTGCATCATAGTTGTCAGGTTCTTTTTGTGCAATGGGTGCATACTTTATGATTGTTCTCAGTTGAGCTTCCATAAAGCAAAAACAGGCGTATCAAATTCTACAGAAAGGTATTTACTTCTATTTTGATCGTAAATCGTTACTTTTCGAGCTTGCGAGTTCTCGAAGATCAAGGCATCATCTTTAAACAACTCCTGATCAACGGGCAATAATCCTGCGTCATCAAATTTAACAACTTGCTTCTGTGCCCTTTTATTGAGAAATCCACCTTTCTCTTTTACGACATAATTGAGCTCATTATTTAATTTGTCAATACTTAAAAAGGCGTGGTATTCTTCCTGATTGTTGTATTTGGGATAGTTGAAACCGGGATGTCCTCCTATTTGAAACGGCATCTCCACTTGCCCGGTATTTTTAACGACCCAAACAATTTTTAGCTTTTTTCTGATAAGAAATATCCAATATTTAATTCGAAAGAGAATGGATAACTTTGCAAAGTTTGTTCATTAGAGATAAGCCTGAACCAAATCTTCGAATCTTTTTCTTTTTCCAATTGAAAGTTACAATCCTTTGCAAAACCGTGTATTTCCATTGGGTAGCTTTTCCCATCCAAATAATAAGTTCCCTGCCACAGCCTGCCTACGAATGGGAAAAGAATTGGTGATCGTCGTTTCCAAAACTCCGGACTCCCTTGCCACAAATATTCACACCCCGTTTTCCGTGAAGTAATATTCTGTAACTCAGCCCCTTTTTTACTGATATTTATAATTAAATCATCGTTCATGATCGTAACAATCGAATCATTGATTAATGAAATATTTTGTGCAATCATGTTCTGTGAACAAAGGACAATAATTATTACGCACATGAAAAAAGAATTTTTTTTCATCCGTTTCATTTTTAGGTTTTGTATGATCAAGCCCATTCTGTCAAACTGATTTGTTTTCTATTTTCTCAGTTGTTCCATAAACTGTCTAACATCTTCAGTATCGGGATATATTTTCAAAATTTCATCCCCGAGAATTAGCACCTTTTGCCGCATATTGTTATTCAAATAAAATTGAAGCAATTCCATTCGGCTATTCAAATCATTCGCAACTTCAGTTTCCTTTATCAAGAAAGCTTCGGCCATTGCTTTGTCTTTCATGAAGTCATACAACATTGCGATGTTATGATTTATCCGCGGGTATAGAGAATCGATTTGACTTGCCTTCAGTAACGTATTGAGAGACTCATCATATTTCCGAAGCTCGCTTAATAACAAGCCTAACGAATACATTGCCTGCACATTTGTTGGATCTTTTTCCAAGTAAGTTTTGAAACACTGCTCCGCCTTTTCATTTTGAACGGTTTGATTATACAAATAGGCCAGGTTAAGATTCACAAAAAACAATTCCTGATCCTGATCCATCGCCAATTTGAAGTATTTCTCAGCTTCGGAATATTGTTTTTGGTAATAATAGAAGTTCGCCAAATTGATTTTTCCTGTCGGGAAGTCAGCGTTATAACGCAGTACTTGTTTGTACTCATCCAAGGCCCTGTTATATGATGCTTTGGAATATGCAGGAATATTCTCGCTCCCAACCTGAACCAAACCTTCAGCCGCAGCAACCCGGACCGCTTTCGTATCATCGTTCAAATTATTCAACAATCGGTCTATATTCCGGGAAGTTGGCTGCTGCAATGTTCTCATTGCTGAAAGGCGAAACGACGGATTTAGATTGCTCAGATATTGATCGATTATTCCCCTTGCTGAGTCGGGAAAATAAGTTTCCAAATCCTCAATAGCCAGACTTCGGATATTGGGTGGATAAAGTTCACTTGCAACTATGCCCTTCAGCTCACCAGCTGCCTGCGGATCACCTTCCTGCGCTCTGGCAAAAACTTCGGAGTAATGAAATCGACGTTCCTTGCCAAACCATTCGGTAATTTTGTTATCAGACCACTCATTCGACTGATTTATATGACATTGATTACAGGCATTAGGTGTGCCATTTTCAATCGACAAATCAGGTCGGGGAATGCGGAAACTATGATCACGACGGTAGTCAACACCCATGTAATACCTCCCATGCATATGGCAATTGATGCACTCGGTTCCCGAACCAACATCGAAAACCACGCCCGACTCGGAAACCACTGATTGACCGGACATTCCAACCTCCTTGTGATGATGGTGACTGTAGGTGTCGTAAATATTCTTTTGATGGCATTGCAGGCAGAGCTGGTTACCCTCAAGTAGACGTTCTCCGCGGTGAACATTGTGGCAATCGTTACACTTGACACCCCGTTCGTACATTTTGCTTTGTAGGAAAGAAGCATATACATAGTCTTCATCTCGGATTTGCCCGTCTACATACCATTCTGGTTCATCGGGCAGACTTGGCCTCATATGATCGTAAATATTCTGTATAGAATATTCGATATCTCCCAACGAACTTTTTCGGGAATGGCACCGGGCACACAAATCGACATATTCTCTATTGTCAATTCCGCTGGTTTTCACCTGCAAACCAAAATTCTGAAAATCAGCCTGAGAATATTTGGGCAGTTGAGCCCATTCCACGTGATTAGAACCCGGACCATGACATGCCTCGCAACTCACGTCAATTTCGGACCAAGTAGTATGGTACGAATCAGTTTCTGGGTTGTAGCCCTTCACCAAGTTGGTCGAATGACATTCGGCACACATACCATTCCAATTTTGAGCCTGATTGGTCCAGTGTAACCAGTTTGAATGATCGATTATCTCATCTTTGTATGAAGAATCGGCCATGTGATACCAACTTTTATCAATTGAGTTCCAGGTAACCGGTAAGGTTTGAATCCGTCCTCTATCAAACTCTGTCAGGTACTGTTGCAATGGGGTAAAACCAAAAACGTATTTAACCTCAAAATCATGCATCTGCCCGTCTTCTCCATCAGCACTTATAAAGAACTTCCCGTCTTTACGGTACATCAGATACATGCGCCCCTGCGACTCCAATGTTCTGTCTGAGAAATCACCTAACACCGTAGAGTCATTGGCCAAATCCATTGCATGATCGTGGTGCGAACCTTTCCAGTCGTTATATTCACTCATGTGACATTCGGCACAAACCTGACCACCCACAAAACGGGGTTGAGTAGTGACAAGGTCGTGCTGCGGTTTTAGTAAAACCAGCTTCATGAGCAGGAGGGCCGGGAAAAGCAGAAGGAGCGCCATTCCCAATATGCGTATTGTTTTTTTTGCGCTTGAATATCCATTACTTAAACATACTTTACTTGTGACTGATCGAATCTAATGCGCCTAATCGGGTTCGCGGTGTCTACCATGACTTTATTACCATTAAAAGCAATCGGGTAATAGTCCAACGCTCGGGTAGCCGGCGACATAATTACACCGCCGTTTTTCTTAAAAGCAGAAGCATGGCAGGGACATTCAAAGCGATCATGATTCGCATTGAACTGAATAATACAGCCCAGGTGGGTGCACTTGGACGACACCGCCATAAAACCGCCGTCAGTCAACCGGTACAGGAAAAAATGAGCTGAACCAAAGGGGTAAACGCGTCCCTTCTCAAAGAAATCAACATCGCCTACTTCATAAAAATCGGACAAATCCGGACTTGCTTTTTTTAGTTTCAGAAGATGAAAGAAAACGTAGCCAAACTCCAGGCTCGCCATGGAATAAAATAGGCCTTTGATGAATTTCCGCCTGGTCAACTCTCTTATATTTCTCTTAATCGTAGCTCTCATTTCATTCCATATTTGGAGTTAAAATATCAATTGCATACCCTCGCCTCTCAGCAAGCTGCCAACAAGGGTCATCACCAGGTAAGCTACAAGAATAATAGTTCCCGATGCCAACATCAGCTCCATCTTGTCCGCTTTCAACTTTTTCTTTAGATAATAAAGAAATCCTCCGACCGGCACAAAGTATAATAAAACTGGAAATATTCCCTCTGTAATCAATATCGGTAGTTCGGGAAGCCAATGATTGAAGTCAAGCAACAGGTCATCAACTAAAATCAAGAACAAAGTGAAACCAACTGTGACTATCGCTGAAATCACGGAGATCCTTCTGCCTTTCTCCGAATAGAACCAAACACCTTCATTAACCTGCTTATATGGAAAAAAAGGTATGATAACGAAGAATACAATAACAAGCAGAGGAATCAAAAACGAAGCGAAAGCAGGGTGCATGTGCATTAATAATTCCTGAAATCCCATAAAATACCAGGGCGCCTTACTCGGGTTGGGGCTCACCAAAGGCTTGGCCTTTTCCAACAAGGGAGCATCAACAAAGAACGAGAAAAGCAACAGAACAATTGCGACAATAAGTGCAGTGAGCACCTCTTTGTAAACCAGGTTGGGAAATGTATCGACCTTGTTTGCTTTTTCGGATATTGGTATTGCGACACCTTTCGCTTTGCGAACTAACCAAAAATGAATGGAAATAAAGAGGACCATTAATAGGGGCAATAAGCCGGTATGAAAATTATAGAATCGAAGTAAAGTTTCTTCGCTTACAGCATCACCGCCACGGATTACATCGGCCAATGAGTTTCCGACCACCGGAATATATCCCAGCATATTAGTCATAATGGTGACTGCCCAAAAGGATAGCTGATCCCAGGGCAAAAGATAACCGGTAAAATTGGAACTGACCACCAAAAACATCAACAAAAGTCCATAAAGCCAGTTTTTGCGACGTTCGAAATAGATAGCCTGCGAATAAAAAACTCGCGTTAAATGTAAAAACGAAACCACGACTAGCAACATGGCACTCCAATAATGAAGATTACGGAGAAGCTCACCAAAAATAACCTGCTCCTGTAGCCTTATGATAGAATCGTAAGCGCCGGCTCCAGATGGGACATAAGCAAAACGAAGCAACATACCGCTTAAAAATAGAATAATCAAAAGTAAAGCAGCAATACCTCCGAGTCCAAAAGTTCGGGTAAATACAATAGCCCGGGATTCTATTTTCCGAGGATGTAAATGCAACAGAAATTTGGTAATAGCACCAGCCATAGATGGGTGTTTCATATCTTTTGGTTTGATTCCTTACATATATTTAATTTTATGATAATAAACGACATTAAAGTTAACTCTTAAACCGGTTAAACGCCAAATGAATATTTACTAGAGTTAGAAACCAGGATGCTAAAATTAGTTCTACCAATGAGGAACTAATTGCTCTGTATGTCCAAAATGAAAGAATTTACCTAACTCTTTCAATGATGATTTTCGAACTCGGTTCGAAAATTGCTGTTTACCCGATATCCACGCATGAAGAACCAACTTTGATCATGTCGTTACCAGGTTCGGCAATCCACGATTTACGTTTTTCCATTCAGCGAAGCTTCAAAAAAGCTTGCTTTATCAAATTCGGTATTCTTTGTTTTTCGACTCTACTTCAGTTTTCGCTTATTCGTTGTGCTTTTTGTCGGCTGTACCACATGCCAATAATGTTATACTTATAAGCACAACTCCAAATACCAAGCTTAATCTATTCATCGTTATACATCTTCTGTTAGACTTATAAACCAAATAACAGCCAAAGCAATTCTTCTACTTTACACGTAAAAATAAAAACGAAACACCCACTAGCACGCTAATTAAATTTGCTTAACAATGAGTGTTTCCATTCTCATTTTGTGATGTTTAATTATTCTGCAATACGTCCATCGCAACATCCAACGCAAAGGTCTTCTGCACTTCCTCGGTCGTAATATCTTTATCTAAATTGAAATTATCATTCAGTTTTATGTCCAACGAGGAAGCACCAATCTTTACGATATATGTTCCTTTTTCGGCTACCCAGGCACTTTGTGCTTCCACAAACGAAGCAAAATCGGAAGCGTTAAGCTCGAATTTCAAAGTTTGCCATTCGCCCGGAGCTAACGCTTTGGTTTTGCCAAAAGCTTTAAGCTCTTCCGATGGTTTATCAACCAAATTTGCAGGTGCCGAAACATAAACTTGTACGACTTCTTTTCCTTCAACTTTCCCGGTATTTTTTACGGTTACTGAAACGTCCATTTTATCGGTAAAATCAGTGGTGCTTAGTTTTAAGTCGGAATACTCAAAAGTAGTGTACGATTTTCCGTAGCCAAACTCGTAAGAGGGTTTTACCCCGAAAGTGTTGAAATAGCGGTAGCCCACATAAATTCCTTCTTTGTAAAATACTTCTACCGGCAAATCGGCAGGACTTCCGGGGAAATTGGCTGCAGAAGCGTGGTCGGAATAATGTACCGGGAAAGTCATGGTTAGCTTGCCACTGGGGTTGCTTGCTCCCGATAAAACATCGGCTACCGAGTTGCCGCCCTCTTGTCCTTGTTGCCATGCCAGCAGAATGGCATCTGCTTTATCTTTCCACGAAGCAGTTTCGATAACACCACCGATATTTAAAATCACGATTACTTTTTTACTTGCGGCATGAAAAGCTTTGGAAACAGCATTAATCATTTCCACTTCGTCCGGCCCCAGGTTGAAATCGTTATCAACTTTACGGTCGTGTTGCTCCCCGGCATTTCTTCCTATTGTAATAATAGCAACATCAGCCGATTTAGCCTTTTGGGTAAGTAATTCGGCACTTAATGGCATTTCGGGTAAGCGGTGAACATCAGCCAAAAGGCCACCGTGCTCTTCACGGCGTTTCATCTCTTTTTCTTCTGCTTCCTTTACAAAAGGCACATATTTATCCTGAAGTTCTTTATCAATCTTATAGCCGGCATTATTTAAACCTTCAATTAACGAAATGGTATATGCTTCATTTACATCGCCACTACCTGTTCCGCCTGCAATAAAACTGTACGAAGTTCCACCAAATACGGCGAGAGTACCTGTCTTTTTAGTATAAGGCAATACGGCACCTTTGTTTTTCAACAATACCATACCTTCGGTTGCAGCGCTTCGGGTTACTTGTGCATTGCCCTTTAAATCGGGTTTATTGTTGTACTTGAATCCCTCAACAGTAGGTGTTCCTGAAATGTATTCCAAAATACGCTTTAAACTTGCATGTACTGCATTTTCATCAATTCTGCCTTCTTTTATAGCTTTTGCCAACACCTGCCGTTGTTCTTCGGTTCCGGGCATCATTAAGTCGTTACCGGCTTCAACCTGCGCCACAACATCTGATACTTTTTCGGCATCTAAAATCGATTCGAAATTTGGATAACCGGCAAACCAGTCGGTCATTACCAAACCTTTATATCCCCATTCATCGCGCAAAACAGTGGTCAAAAGGTCTTTATTTTCAGAAGCATAAATGCCGTCAATTTTGTTGTAAGCCGTCATTATTGTCCACGGATTAGCTTCTTTTACGGCAATTTTGAAACCTTTCAGGTAAATTTCGCGCATGGCACGTTCGGTAATATGGGCATTAACCGACAAACGATTGCTTTCCTGGTTATTAGCAGCATAGTGTTTGAGCGACGTTCCCACATCGTGCGATTGAACACCATAAATATAAGCTGCTGCAATTTTACCGGACAACAGTGGATCCTCCGAAAAATATTCGAAATTACGGCCGTTTAGCGGGTTGCGATGAATATTTGCTGCCGGGGCCAATAAAACATCAACACCATATTGTTTTACCTCTTCGCCCATGGCCGAGCCTACCGATTTTATCAGTTCAGTATTCCAGGTTGAAGCCAGTGCAGTACCTACCGGAAAGGCAGTTGCGTAATAGGTATTGGGATCATCTTTTCGTTTCGGCTGAATACGCAAACCGGCAGGGCCATCGGCAAAAACAGTTTCCGGAATTCCCAAACGGGGGATGGCATCGTTGCCACCCGCTGCACCCAACACTCGAACATCGGGTTCGCCTTCCAAAGGTACTAAGCCGGCATAGCCCGGCATTCCGGGGCCGACAAGCAAGTCGGCTTTTTCCTCTGGCGTCATTGCATCAATTACCTCATCGATAGATGCTTCGCCAAACTGAGGCGCTTTTTCTTCGGTACATGAAAAAGTTATCATGAATAGGACAATCAAAATGCCTGTGCTTTTTAGCAGGCTAAGTGTTACAGTTTTTTTTGTTTTCATTGATTTACCTTTTGTTCAGTTTTTAATTCTGCCATAGTTTTACCTGATCATTTTTTTCTAATAGAAGATACAGATATCTCTGAAAAGTGCTTCGGTTGAGAGTTTCATCCATAATGTTACTTTTCCTTAAAGATCGTTTCCCTTTTTTAAATCATTCATGATTAAGGTTGGTTGGTCATTTCCATTTATAAATAGTTTAGCCCGTCCGATTCTGATTTTGTTCTTTAGAATCTATCAATCAGGCGATTAAAATTACATCTTTGCAAAACCCTTCATGAGATGAAGTTAAAGTACCAGAGGCAAATCTATTAACCTCATAATTTCTTCCTCACTTCTGCTGAGACCTTATATATTCAGCAACAGCTGAATACCCTTTCGAATCGGCAAAATCCAATGCAGATTCGAAAAGTGTCAAAAGCAAAATTGCATCTTATCCTTTATTTCGCTCTTTAATACCGTAGCGGACCTCGAACTTCTTTCCCTTCCCTTTGTGTCATATCATCGCCAAATTTGTCACGAGCCTCTTCTGCCAATTCCTGCATCTTTTTAACCACCTCAGGATATAACACAGAAACGTCAAACTGTTCACCAGGATCATGAGCCAGATCGTAAAGCGACAAAGAAACATTGGCCTTTGTAAGAACTCCCGGATTGCCATCCTTTCCATGTAAACCCGAATACGAATTATACGCGTGTGGAAAAACCAATTTCCAGTTTTTATATCTAACGGCTTGCAAATTAGCTTTACCAAAGCCGAAATAATAATAAAATACGTCCCTGGGACCCGTTTCTGTTTTTCCTTCCCATAGCGGTAAAAAGTTCAAGCCATCAATCTCCTGCTCTGGCAATTTAGAACCGGTAGCAGCTGCAATCGTAGGCAGAATATCCATGTTGGTCATTAATTCACTCTCTACCCAACTGGATTCAACTTTCCCTGGCCATCTGACAATCAAGGGGACACGAGCACCACCTTCAAATGTGGATAGCTTGCCTTCTCTGAATCCAGCATTCGAACCGGCATGATCGCCAAAATGTAACCATGGACCATTGTCACTAGTAACAATCAGGAGCGTATTTTCAGCAATCTTGTTTCCCTCCAAAGCTTTCATAATTTCGCCCAATGACCAATCCAGTTCCATCATTACATCACCAAATTCGCCAAGCTCACTTTTACCTTTAAAGCGTTCGCCAGCTGCAATGGGAGCATGAGGCATGGGATGCGCCAGGTAAAGGAAAAACAGGTTATCTTTATTACGATTAATAAAAGAAACAGCCTTTTCTGTAAAAAGTGAGGTAAGACGCCCTTGATCTTCCATTGTTTTAATTGAGTCTACCGGCTCAACACCGTCTACAATCATTAACGTAGGATTATGGAACTTTCGGCTATTAGGATCCGTCACTCTATTTCCTAAGTAATCATAAGGCCAAATATCGTTTGAGTATTTAAGGCCAAAGAACTCATCAAACCCATAGAGCGTTGGCAAATAGGGAGCATCATTACCTAAATGCCATTTACCAAACATACCAGTGCTATATCCATTTTCCTTTAACATACTGGCAATGGTTTCCTCCTTAGGATCCAACGCAACTTTATCTTTTGCCAAAATTGCCCCGTTAATACCGACACGAGTAGAATAACATCCTGTCAGCAACGCAGCTCTTGATGCGCTACATACAGGTTGCGAAGCATAAAAATGAGTGAAACGTAATCCCTCTTTCGCAACAGTGTTAAAATTTGGAGTCGGTATTCCAGTCATCCCATAGGGCTCCGTATCTCCATACCCCATGTCATCCATATTTATAATAATAACATTGGGCTTATCCTGAACCTGTTTTTGCGCATACACCTGATTAAAACCAGCCAACGACACAATCGCTGTAAATCCACAAACTAATTTCGATTTTACATTCATTTTTTGATGGTTTAGCCCGATTCTGATTTTGTTCTTTAGAATCAATCAATCAGGAATTAAAATTACATCTTTGCAAAACCCTTCATGAGATGAAGTTTATTTACCAGAGGCAAATCTATTACCTCATAATTTCTATCTCACTTCTGCTGAGACCTTATATATTCAGCAACAGCTGAATACCCTTTCGAATAGGCAAAATCCAATGCAGATTCTCCGTCAACATCGACCATGCTAAGATCTGCTCCGAAAGCAACAAGTTCTTTCAATACTTCCAGTTGACCTTCTGCTGCCGCCATCATCGCAGCAGTCCAATTTTCTTCTTTTTCTATAGAATTGGGCTTTGCCCCTGCTTGCAATAAGATCAAGACTGTATTAACAAAAGGTCCGCTTGATGCATACATCAATGCTGTTCTTTGAATCTCATCTGTGTAATTTACGTCTGCCCCTTTATCAATCAACAGTTTTACTATTTCAGTATTTCCATTATATGCTGCGAGCATTAAAGCCGTCCTTTTATTTTCATCTACAGTATTAGGATTGAAACCATCATTTAGGGCACTTAGTACTATTTGCAGATTTCCTTCAAGTGAGGCTTGAAAAATCATTGTTTTATCAAAATGATTCATCTCTGTCTGACCAGAATCAACTTCCGTATTAATCCCGGTTTTGTTCGAGTTATTCTTAGCCATTTGTGTACATGATGCTACAAATACAACAACCACTAACATGAAGAATACATTTCTTAATATGCTCAATATTTTATACATTTTATATTCGTTTTTCGAAAAATCAGAATCTATTTCTTTTATCATATCCTCTAGTAGAATATATTAAAGTCTTACCAGAAATTAGCTCGATTAACACCAAGCGTACCCCTTTCGTAGCACTATTAATGTTGAGATTTTAAATATGCATTATACAATTTTTGCATTTCCTCAGGAGCAAGCTTCCAATACTCAACTAACGGATTCTCTTTTACCTTCACTTTATATTCGTCAATGAATTTTTGATTGAGAGAATCGTTGTCATCATATTGTACTCTTAATGTTTCCAATTCTTTATGAAGTTCAGCTTGTACGTCTGCATATGCTTTATCTCCGTATACATTATTTAACTCACTCGGATCTTTTTCCAGATCATACAATTCCCATTTATCGATATCGTAATAGAAATGAATCAATTTATATTTGGCTGTTGTGATGCCGTAATGACGTCGGACATCGTGCTCTGATGGATGCTCGTAGTAATGATAATAATGCGCTTTTCTCCAGTCGGCAGGAGTGTTTCCTTCCAAAACAGAAACCATACTTCGCCCTTGCATATCTGAAGGAACTTTCGCTCCCGCAAGGTCTAAAAATGTTTCGGCAAAATCCAGGTTCGAAACCAAGTCTCTATCATTCACTGTGCCTGATTTAATAACTCCTGGCCATTTTACTAACAATGGTGTCCTTAAAGACTCTTTATACATCCATCGCTTGTCGAACCATCCATGCTCTCCTAAATAAAATCCTTGATCTGAAGTATAAATAACAACTGTATTTTCATCTAACCCGGATTGTTTTAGATAATCTAATACTTTCCCAACTCCTTTATCAACACCGGCAATACATGCTAAATAATCTCTCATGTATCGCTGATATTTGAATCGCGTAAGATCTTCCCCCTGGGGATTGGTCTTCTTGAACTCTGCGTTAATCGGCCCATACACAGCGTCCCATTTTTCTTGTTGTTTTTTGGTAAAGCCCTGCTGCGGTTTTTCTGTTATTTTGCAATCTTGCTCCATTTTCATTGCATCCGAAATACTCATATAGTTCATCGCAGCAACTTCTCTGTTTCCTGAATAATCATCAAACAAAGTCTCCGGTTCGGGGATCGTTACACCTTCATACAACCCCAACTCATTGGGACCGGGTTGCCAGGGACGGTGTGGTGATTTATGCCCCAAAAATAACATAAAAGGTTTCTTATCACTTTTTACAGAATCAATCCAATCAATAGCCTTTTTCGTGATAATTTCAGTAGCATAACCTTCAACATTGTATTGGCCGTCCTTGTTGATAAAAGTCGGATTATAGTAGTTTCCCTGTCCAGGGAGGATATCTATGTAATCAAAACCTTTGGTAGGCGTAGTTCCAAGATGTAACTTCCCAAGAACTCCTGTTTCGTATCCAGCTTGTTGAAGTAATTCCCCAAAGGTTTGTTGATTAAAATCAAACTTAGAGCCAAATGTGTTATCAATAAATCCATTTTTGTGACTGTATTTACCTGTAAATATTGTTGCTCTGGACGGGCCGCAAATTGAGTTAGTTACCAGGCAATGATTGAAACGTATACCCTGATCTGCTATTCGATCAATATTTGGAGTTGGAGCAACTTCGGCCAACCCTCCACCGTATGCACTGATCGCTTGGTAGGCATGATCATCACTAATAATAAATACAATATTGGGTCTTTCATGGGCTCCGCTTTCCTTTTCAATACTAGTTGTGCAGGAACCAAAAAGACATAGTACAAATCCTGCTACTCCGTATATAATTTTTTTCATCTCTTTTTACCTTTCCTTCTGCTTTTCACTTTGTTTCATTTTAATATTTCTTAAGTATGGAGCATCCACCCACTAACGGAATGTGGGTCGAAGCCCCAATTGATTGATGATGAAGAATCGATCGTGCGTCAATAACGCTTAAAATTTCTTAGAATAAGTAGTTCTAAGTTTCTCTGAAAATTCTTTCATCATCTCTGAATATGCCGGATTGACCGCTAGATTAGTAAATTCATTCGGATCAGTGTCATAATCATAAAGTTCAATACCATCCGCTCCTCTATTCCATTCAGTATAACGATATCGTTCAGTTCTCAAACTTCTACCACGTACAACCTTGCTAGGTCCTGGGAAACTTGGATCCGGAGCACGTAGAACCTGGGTGTACGCCGGTCTGTCCCAGGCAGCCTGAGGATTTTCCAATAATGGACGCAGACTGACACCATCTAAATCAGCCGGAGCTTGAACTCCGCACAAATCTGCTAATGTTGGATAGATATCCACCATCTCAACAGTTCGGTTACAGTCTTTTCCCTCTGCCATCCCAGGTACATACATAATCAGAGGATTACGAGCCGAGTGCTCAAACAGGCTTTTCTTCATCCACTGTCCGTGGTGCCCCAAGTTATAACCATGGTCACTACAGAAAACAATAATTGTATTGTCTTCAAGTCCTTCTTCCTTCAATGTCGTTAAGATTTTTCCAACCTGGGCATCCATAAAAGTGATAGATGCATAATAAGCCTGAATCAATTTCTTTTGGTCATATTCGAACATGTCCCAATCTAATTGCAAATTGAATTTTGCGGCTTCAGGTTTC
This sequence comes from Draconibacterium sp., assembly GCA_047975435.1. Lineage (GTDB taxonomy): Bacteria > Bacteroidota > Bacteroidia > Bacteroidales > Prolixibacteraceae > Draconibacterium. Next base: position 13,781 of record JBKEDN010000172.1, read on the forward strand.
AGGTCCCAGTCATCTTTACGTTTTTCCGGTAGCTGAATTTCATCCAGCGGGTACATGTCGAAATACTTCTTCGGTGCAACAAAAGGTACGTGGGGACGATAAAAACCAGCTGCTACGAAAAACTGACCATCTTTATGGGCTTTGATCATCTTGACCGCTTCAGCTGCAACCATACCATCTGTTTGTTCCTCATCCGTACCTTCTGCCTCCATATACGACAGGGTTCCACCTAACCACCGGCTCTGTGTTCCTTTCATGTGATTTACCCATGTAATTTTATCCTCATCGGTTTTATCCCGCCCTTTGGGATTAACACGTTCCTGCCAGGAAGCAATATCATCATGACCATCTGTACCTATTTGAGCAGGAACACCTGCATGATAAATCTTCCCAACACGGCCTGCAAAATAACCTTCTTTCATAAAAGCCTGAGGCATAGTCACCGCATCCGGTTTTGTATCTCTAAACTTTTGGGCAAGATTCTCAACATTAATATTATCCGGACGATAACCGGTCATAAAGGAGGCACGGCTAGGGCCACACAAGGGGTATTGGTTATAATTTTTTTGAAAGGTCACCCCTTTCGCCCTCAATTTATCCAGATTTGGTGTTTTAACCTGTTCATAATCGAAACAGGCCATATCGTTATTTAAATCGTCTGAAACGATAAAAACAACATTGTATTTCTTATCTTTTTTCGATTGTGCGTTTAATGAACTACTAAACACAAACACCATACACAAAACCATTAGCAGTGCCTGTGTTACGGTTGGTTTTAATTGAAAACAATACTTTTTCATGATTAAATTTTTATTGGTTTATTTTACTAGATTTTCAAATTCTTTTATTGTCGGTTGATAGCCAATGCGCATAGCGTTTACAATAAGCTTATCTCCCTTATCCAGATTAACAGGTTGTCCGTTGTAGACTTGCCAGGGAGAATCAACCTCTATCGTTTGACCATTTTGAACGGACCCAAAAAGAGGTCCAAAACACCATGATTTTACGATCTCTTTAATTTTCACATCCTCTTCATCCGACTTTATAACTTTATAACCGATCGAAGCGCCATCAGTAGAACAGGAGATTATAGCTCCCTCTGAAGTCATTTGAACAATCGGTTCGGCAGTTGTTGGTGCTTCTTGCTGACCATTCCACCAGGCGTAAACCATTTCTTTTTCTGGCAAAGCCCCCATATCCCCAACTTTCATCGTCCATTTCCAGAACTCGGTTCTCAATTCATTTAGTTTCTCCGCATATGCCGAATCACCGGCCAGGTTATGTAATTGGTCAGGATCGTTCTTCACATCGTAAAGCTCCTCTTTGGGTTTGGGTTCAAACCAGCTGGCTAAGTATGGATTGGTGATTGTTCCTGCTTCCTTCATCTCGATAATTTCCTTCATCATCGGGATATTCAACCGGTAATTGATATCTTGGTAATACGGCTTTTCCGGCATGTAATTATACAGGTATTCAAACTGTCCATCACGAACAACCCTTACTCGATCATACCGCGCATCCATACGGTCACGGGCCGCAAAAACATACTTTCTTTTAGTTGCGCTTTTTTGCCCTCCAAGAAATGCTTGTCCCTGCATGTAATCCGGAATTTCAATTCCTGCCAAGGATAAAACTGTCGGTGCGAAATCCACCGAACTGACCAGATCATTGTTCTCGCCCCCGGCGTGTTTGCCTTTCGGATACTTAATGACCAGCGGAATATGAATTCCGCGCTCCAAAACCTCTCGTTTCATCCAGGGTAAAGCCCCTCCATGGTCGCTGTAAAAAAAGATGTAGCTATCATCATATAGCCCGTCATTTTTTAGTTGCTGAATAATCTCACCCACCTGATCATCCATGATCTCAATATTTGTAAATAACCGGGCCATGTCAGCACGCACGGTTTTAGTATCCATATAAAATGCCGGCAACTTAATATCTTCAGGATTCACCCTGTACGCTTCAGTGCGCTTTGGATGGAATATTTGAGACTCATGTGTAATAGCTATATTAAAGACAGAGAAGAAAGGTTTTTCTTCGGGCCGGTTCTTATAACTTGCCGCTGCGCTGCAGTCGTCCCACACAGTAACTGGCGCTTCAAACTGATAATCCGTTTTTTGATTATTCGAGGTATAGTAACCTGCTCTTCTCAAATATTCCGGAAAGCATTTTACTTCGCCTGGAATAACTGCATTATAATTGGGGACCCCTTCGCCCATCGATACTTTTTTAAGAGCAGAAGTTCGCATGTGCATGGTTCCAATAGAAGTCTGGTACATGCCGGTAACAATTGCAGAACGACTTGGTGCACAAACCCCTGCCGTAGTATATGCAGCATTAAATTTGACCCCTTCCTTTGCCAATTGGTCAATGTTCGGCGTTTTCACCAGCTCATCCCCATAACATTCAATATATGGGGAAATATCCTCACAGGTAATCCAAATGATATTTGGTTTTTTAACAGCAGATATTTCTTCTGTACTGCTTCTCCAATTAGCTTTTGCAAGGCATGAAAAACTTGTAACGAGACCTGTTAACAACAAACTTATGAGAACTCGTTTAGCGTTATTTTTTTTCATTCTGTTATTTTTTTTAGTTTATCGGTCTGTATTGGTTATAAAACATTTCGTCGTAACCGGCTCTGGGCGGTTTTCGGTATGGATAATTCACCACTCTTTTTTCTAGTTTTAAGCCAGCATTCAAATTCGTTATTGTTTCAGAATATGCTTCAAGCATTTCTTGTAGAAGCTCTGGCTTATCCTTTGCCATGTCGTGCATCTCGGTCGGGTCTTCCTTGATGTTGTAAAGTTCCCAGTCTCCGATTGAACGAACCAGCTTAATGTCACCTTTCAGAAACATCCTTTTTTGTTCCGAATAGCCTGAGATTAAGAATGAGGGGGCTTTTCTTTCTTTTCCTTCAAATACCGGGAGCAGGGAGCTTCCATTCAAAGGTATGCTCGGCTCTCCGTCAACTAATTCAGGATATTCAATTTGACTAACATCAAGTAAAGTCGGAAAGATATCAACTACGTGAGTTAATGCGTCAGTTATAGTGCCAGGTTTAATTACTTTTGGCCAGCTGACAATGAAGTGATTTTTGGCTCCGCCTTCGTGTCCGTTTTGTTTGTACAACCGAAATGGGGTATTGCCAACATTAGCCCACGCTGTCGATTGGGTTCGCCATCCATCTCTTCCGCCAGGTAATGGTTCCAGTCCCCGGTTCCGCTCGAAAGGACATGCACCGTTATCTGAGAAAAACATTACGATCGTATTATCCGCAACGCCTTCTTCCTCCAGTTTCTGCAGTACCCGCCCAATATTTTGGTCCATGCGGTCAATCATCGCTGCATAAACAGCTTCTTCAAGGCTAAACTTGTCTTGCATCTCCGGTGAAAGCTCGTCCCATGGCGTATAAATACTCATGAGCCGGCGATAATCATCAAACCCGTCATTTCTCGGCTTGAAAGGAGATGTTTTTAAAGTTGGATCAGGTTCCGGCTCACTTAATTCAATGCCTTCTGGAATCACGCCCAACTTTTTCATTTTCTCAAACCGCTCGGCCCGAATCTTGTCCCAACCCTTACGGTAAACATCGCGGTATTTGGCAATATCCTCCGGAAATGCCTGCAAAGGCCAGTGAGCTGCATTGTACGGTAAAACCATAAGAAACGGCTCATCTTTCGTCATTGCTTCATACAACCATTTCAGCCCCATATCTGTAATAAAATCGGTCATATAAAATGGCTTTTTGTTGTTGATCTTTTCAAGATCCCTTGGCTCTACCTTTTTGCCATCAATAAATAGTGGCTGATTAAACACGCTGTCAACAGGTATGAAGAAATTATCCGCTGCCCAAAACGTAAATGCATGATCGCTGGCATTGACAGCAAAACAACGTTCAGGAACCCAGCTCTCAAAATGCTCTTTCCCGGAGTGAATGACACTATAGCCATTATTTTTTAAAACGCCTTCAAATGATACTGCCCGATCATCGCCTGTATACAAGCCCGTGAACAGGGAGTTCCTGGTCGGTTCGCATTTTGCGCCGTTATAAAAGTTACGGAAACGCAATCCCTTGTTTGCCAACTTGTCAATGTTGGGTGTTTCAATCTCAGCACCGTAGCATCCAATATCCGAATAGCCAACATCATCGGCAAAAATGACTACAATATTAGGTTTTTCGCCCTGTCGGGCTGTGCTCACATTACATGAACACAGCGTCAACAAAGAACTTATCAATATCCAAAGTTGAATTTTCATAATCTGATTCTTTTTTTATTATTTCTCCCCTTTTTTCACCGTTTTTTGGTTTTCTTCAAATCTTTTCAAAAGATCTGCAGGCAGATAATTAGTTTTTGGAATCGAAGCATCCCATGTGGGAAGTGTCTCAATTTCCTTCTTTAGAGTTGCATAAACTTCTTTTTCTTTTGTGGTCAAAGATTCAGTCGTTAAAGGGCTCTCTTCCAAAACATCTTTTTTCAGATTGTAAAACTTCCCATCAGCATAAAGTTTGTAATCGACTGTCCTTACAAACTGATTAGCAAACTTCTGTACATTAGGCGCCCACATTGGATTATAGTGTACAACAGCCGTTTCGCGGCCTTTATATTTTCCGCCCGTCAGAAGAGGGTAAAAGCTAACCCCGTCGTTTTTAGGTTCTTCTTTTTTGAAAAGATCTGCCAAGGTCGTGTAGAAATCGCTGAACTCAATCAAGCCATCAAATTCCTGACCTTTTTTGATTTTTTCCGGCCAACTCACAATCAATGGCACATGGGTTCCGGCATCGGTCGTTGTGCCCTTTCCTCCTTTAACGATACCGTGATTAGTCCTGGAATCAATTCCACGCATGGTGCCGTTATCGCCACAGAACATGATGACCGTGTTATCATAGATCCCCAGTTCTTTCAACTTATTGGTTAAACGCCCAACCATCTTATCGCAATAGGTAACCATATCCTTAAAATAAGCAGTGTCCTGTTTGTAACGCAAGTCCGGATTTTTCCAGTCTTCCGAATCAGGGGTCGGCACGAAAGGATAATGAACCAATACCATTGGGTAATACACGAAGAAAGGCTGATCTTTCTTACGTTCTACAAAATCCAACACGTAGTCTGAAAAAACATCGGGGCCATAAGCATCCTTACTAAGCTCAAGTTCTTTACCATTTGCTTCGATCAAAGGATCGGCGTATCGTTCACCTTCTTTGCTTCCATGGGTGAATTGCCACAAATAGTGTTCGTCAAAACCCATTTTATTCGGTTTTGTTTTGTCGTTCCAGTCGGGCGAAGCTGATTTGCTCTGCACACCGTTCAATTGCCATTTGCCGCTAATACAGGTTGCATAACCAGCCTCTCTTGCAACATTAGCAAACGTCCGTTCTTTGATATTGATGTACCCAAACTTCTCATAATTCTGATAGTTGCGTAAACCGGTCATGATTTTCACCCTGGAGGGAGAGCATAACGGATTGGCAACACAGTTGTTAAACTGCATACCATTTGAAGCTAATTTATCCAAATTAGGAGTTGAATAGGATGTTGAACCATATGTCCCAAGGCACTCGTATCCCATATCGTCAGCCATAATTAAAATAACATTTGGCTTTTTTGTTTCCTTTGCGTTCGCAGTACTGCTCATCCCTAGTATAAGGGCAATACCGATCGATATATTTACGATTGATTTTAACATCTCTAATATGTTATCGTTGATTAAAAGTTAAACCTCACGGTGGCCTCCAGGGTAAACGGGCGAATGTATTGGCTTACAATATAATTTCCATAGTAAGGTGTAGCATCAGTTGCTAATTCCGCTCCACTAATCGTGTTCTTAACGCCACGTTGGTTCAACAGGTTGACCGCCTGAAGTTCCATCCCGATATTTTTATTCATCTTGTATCTTACACCGGCGAATGTTTCCCACCAGCCTTTGAAAAATAACACGTTTGTTAGGTTTGCTGTCTGGTCGCTGAAATACCTGAAACTGGCCCAAAGGGTCATCTTCTTTTTCAGGAAAGTATAGCTTGGATCAATCTCCATAAGTGTTTTCGAAATTTGTAACACAGTATTTCCATCGTAACTATAATCGTTTCCAAATGCGGAGAAACTATAGCTGTCGTAAACGGGATTCTGAATGGTTAAACGGTAGTGCAGTTCAAAGTTCTCTGTTGGTTTTGCAACAATATCATTTACCCAGGCTGTTGTTTTAATATCGTAAAGTACCTGTTGTGAATTTGTCTCCGATGGATTGTTCGGGTTAACCAGGTTCAGGTTCCCTTTAAAGTTATTCTTCGTTACATAAGTGAAGGCAGAAACAATACTCAGTTTTGGATGGTTTAAGAATACACCCAGGCTCAAATATGGCGTTTTGACTTTGGTGTCCAACTGCGGATCAGCCGTCAGGGTGTAGTCTTGCAACCTCCCGTTCTCGGTTGTATACAAGAACTGGCCATTTGCGCCAAAATGTTTGGTTAAGTTATAAGACAAATTGAGGTTTGCCGAATAATTGAAGAAATTGTGATCGAAGTTTTCAAATTCAGCCTGATCCAGTGTAAACCCGACAAACCTTGCTGTAGGGGAATAATTTCCTTTAATTTTCTGATATCTGGCGTTAAAACCATAAGTAGCTTTTAATTTTGGTGTAACCTGGTAGTCATCCATAAAATATGCCAACAGGATGTTTTCTATACCATCATTGTAGACTGTATTTCTATTATAGCCATACATCCCGTAAGCATCGGTTTTACCGAACGAGTTACTGGCCCCTACCGGGTTTAACAACTGGCTTGGCTGCGCTGCAACTTCCTGGTAAAACGAAGCCCTGTTGAAAACATACTGGTCGCGTTTGTGGTAAATGTTTTTTAACCCCATGCGGACACTATGCTTCTTGAATGCTTTACCCAATTCAATACGTCCCTGCAAGGAATATATCGGGGTTATATTGTTATGACTGGCTAATACAACCTGTACGTCACCTTCATAGGGCGTTCCGTCCATATAGGTAAACCCGTTGGCAGCAGTAACCGATCTTACGGCCTGATAATTCAACGAAAATGGAGTCACTTCAGCGTATTTATAGTTGAGCGTATAATCCAGGTTCCAATTGTTCTTTAACTTGTAATCTCCAACAACAAAAAAGGAATGGGCAACGTTATCAGCCTGCTCTGAAGCCATATTGAAAAAGTAGTATTCGCCGGTTTTATTATCTAAAAGTCTTATTCTACCACTATTAAGCACATAGGAATCACGCCCCATACGGAGACCGGGAATTTCGTCAACTTCACCGCCTTCGTTATAAATGGAGACCGCCCTATCTGGAATAGCCGAGGCATTGCTGTATTTATACAAAAAGCTGATTTTACCTTTGTTGTCTTTAAATCTTTTAGTTAAACCGACCCGGTACAAACTGGCCCTGGAAGCATATTTTGTAAATGCCAGATCTGTAGAGCCCGGATCAGCATCGTTGTATGCAGCCACCATAAACGACCAGTTATTAGCAATTGGGGCCGATACGCTGACATCTCGTCGGTACCACCCCAGAGACCCGCCTGATAGTGATCCCCTTATGTCCAGTTTAGGGCTGCCTATTCTTGATTGGGCATCAACATAATACCCGAAAGTACCTGTTGTAATTGTAGTTTCGGCCAGCGAAAGCAAGCTTCTTTTGGCCGAACCTACACCGGCTTTCCATTGGTCACGTGGCATCTCAGGCCATGCATGGGTTACGGGCAACCCATTTTCGCTAATTGGCATCCCGGTATTTAATCCGGGCAAACCCATATTAATTTCCCTTGGTCCGCTATTATCAGCAGCATTTAGCATGACATTACGCCCTTTTTCTTCTTTCTTTGAGGAAGTTGCTGCTTGAACTGAATCAGCTTTAGCCTGATTCTCTTTTGTTACCTGAGCACTCAGATTAGTACTCGCGAACAATAAAATACTAATTAAAAAGCTTATTGATAAAAGATAGTTTTTCATAGCATAATTGTTTAAGTTGATAATTAAATTCTTGATTTAGCATCAAAGCTACATCACCTCCCATGTATGCCATTTATCTACATGAAAGGATGTTTTTCTATTTGTTAAAAAAGGTTTTCTTATTTGGTTAATAGTTTTTCTATTTGGCCGGATATTCTAAATAGAAGAGGGGAATAAAGTATTGCTGTAAAAAAATAATAAATTTGAGTACCTTACGAATTGAGCTATGAACAAACTATGCACTAAAATTCTTGCTCTGTTAATTTTAGCCGTTGTATTCTGTCAATGCAGCAACGATGGATCTAATTCTAAGCTGCCGAACGAATCATTTCTGATTCACTCTTCATACTTGTCGAATCAAATGATTACTTCTATTTTAGAAGATAGTCTGGGATATATATGGATAGGGACAGAAAGAGGATTAAACCGTTACGATGGATACGAATATTACCAATACTTCTACAACGAGGAGGAATCGTATTCTTTATGCAACAATAGCATCCAGTGTTTATTTACCGATAACAAAAGCAACCTTTGGATTGGAACAAAAGAGGGAATCTGCACTTATGATCGCGACAAAGAGCAATTCAACAATGTTATCGTTGAGAACAAGTATAAGATTGTTTTACAAATCATCCAATCATCAAAAGGGATTGTTTATGCCAATTTGGGTGATGCTGTTTACGAATATAATGAAACAAAAAACAGCTTTATTCAGTTAATTGAATTTGACGAAAATTCAAACCAAAACAGGTGTTTTGTTGACGAACAGAATCATCTGTGGCTGGTCTCCCGATTCAGTATAAAATGTTACGGAGAAAACGATTATAAGCTTGTAAAAAAGTTTGAATCTGAAAGAGTTCCTAACCTGGTGTACAGCGATTTATTGGATGGTGTGAATTTATGGACTATGCATGGAAAAGCCGGAGTAAAGCTATACAACACCCGGTTGATGGAGGAACAGGAAATTCCTGAAACGCTTCGAAAACATCCTGTGCTTTCGAAAGCTTTGATAACACAAGTTTTTAGATATTCTGAATCGCAGTTATTATTTGTCACACATAAAAATGGACTATTCCTTTTCGATCAGAAACAAAACAAAATATTTTCTCAGGATGATTATGAGTTTCTTTTTGAAGTGCTCGACTGCAATATTACCTGTTTGTTTAAAGATTCACGCGACAACCTTTGGATCGGTTCACATGAAAAGGGATTTCACATTATCTATAAATACGAAAACCAGTTTAATTATAACCGGCACCTGCAAGCTCTGGCTAAGGGGAACTCGATAAAAACAGTTACCCCCGACCAGAATAACAACATATGGATGAGCACCTATGACGATGATTTATATAATTATAATCTGGAAACAAAAGAAATAGAAACAAAAATTGACCTCACCACTTTTTTCACCGAAGATCCTTTTTTCCAGGATAAAATTCTTGATTTGATAATCGATGGAGAAAACGTTTGGTTCATTTCAATGGGTAAAATTCTTCATTGTGTGATTAAAAACAAAGTACTAATTCGGGAAAAAACCTATACCACTTCCAGTATAGTTTGCCAACTAACACTTGACCAGAATCACAAGCTCTGGGTGAGTTCGGAAAATGAACTTGTTTATTTGGTTGATAAAAATCTAGGGAAAATGGTTGAAGTTCCGGTCTTCGATCGCGGAATCATCTGTAAAAGCTCAATTTTAGCATTAAGTGATGGAAGAATTATGGTAGCTGCATCAAAACAGCCCATAAAAATCATCGATCCCGAAAGGAATAACAAAATCACGACGCTAAACAATTTAATCAGCACCACCAATTTCGAACCTACTACTCTCTACGAGGATTCTAAAAATAATGTATGGATTGGTCAAATGAATGGCCCTTTGATGAAATACGTACCTGAAACAAACCTAATTGAGGAAACAGAAATTGATAATGCTACAAGTATAATTGAAGACGATAAGAATGAAATATGGATTGGAACATCCTATGGGCTGTGTCATTATAATCCTGTTACCGGGAAACAGTTTACATATTACAGTTACGACGGAACCGGGGGAAATCAGTTTAACACCAAATGTGTTGCAATGCTGCCTGATAGTTCTTTGGTTTTTGGAGGTACTCATGGTCTTACAACTTTCAAACCATCTGCTATTTCCATTAACAGGGAAATTCCGCTTTTTATTGAATCCCTCGAAATCAATAATGATTATTCGTACAAAATAGCCAATAATAATACGTCCGAACCAAAACAAATTAAACTAAAACATAACGAAAACAACTTTAGCATTCTTTATACCGCATTAGATATAAGTGAAAATTCGAGATTACGTTTCTACTATAAATTGGATAGATACAATACCGACTGGGTTGATGCAAAAAATAACAGAGAGGCTTACTATTCAAACCTGAGACCTGGGACTTATAATTTCAGGGTAAAAATTACAAGTAACGACAATGCTGCGACCGAGTCTGAAACCTCTTTGCTGCTAACGATAACCAGACCGCCCTGGTATAGCTGGCTGTCCATATTTTTATATGCAGTTGTTGTAAGTTATCTCATTTGGTTATTTGTCAATTTGTATTACCGCCTAAAACAAAATAAAGCAAAAGCATTTCTTGCCCAGCAAGAGAAAGAACAGGAAGCATTGATCAATCAGATGCAAATGAGTTTTTTCTCGAATGTATCTCACGAATTCAGAACTCCATTATCCATTATTCGGGGTCCGATTAATTTGCTTGCCAAAAGCGAGCACCTTCCTGCCCAAGAGAAATCGCTGGTGGCACTTGTGCAACGAAGCGCTAATAGAATGCTGCGACTTGTAAATCAATTACTAGATATCAGCAAAATAGAGTCGGACGCAATAAATCTAAAAACTGAACGAACAGACATTACCCACCAGGTTAAAACAGTTATGGCTAGCTATAAATTTGCTGCCAGAGAGAAAAACATTCAACTTGAATACGAAGGCTTAAATGAAGACTTATTTATGTTTGTTGACATTGATAAGCTTGAGAAGATCTTTGCAAATGTGTTATCAAATGCGATAAAATTTACCCCCGAAGGCGGACAGATTACTATTCGCTTAAACATTATTAAAAGTCAGGATGCAAAAACCTTATTCCCAGACCTTTCAGAAAGTTACGACTATTACTTTGCTCTATTCGAAGTGACAGATACAGGCATAGGAATTCCCGAAGATAAACTGGAGTTAATATTCCAGCGATATTATCAAATCGATGATCAAAACAATACACGAATAAACTGGGGTACCGGAATTGGATTGTACTACACGCGACGTTTACTCCAACTACATCATGGAGAAATTAAAGCCAATAACCGCCCTGAAGGAGGGAGCCGATTCACTTTTGTAATCCCAACCCATGAAACAGCATATTCTGAAAACGAAAGAATTACAAGTGCAGCACCACGAACTGAGATTGAATCAAAGATTCAGGACAATTCAACGGATTCGCCTGAAATTAGCGATGACAGGAAAACGATTTTAGTGGTTGATGATGATATTGACATAGCTTACTTTCTGAAATCTATTTTAAGCCCCGCTTACAATGTAATTATAAAGTACGATGGACTAAGTGCCCTGGAAGAGCTTGAAAAAACTGTTCCAAATCTGATCGTAAGTGATGTCCTGATGCCCGGGATGAATGGTTATCAATTGTGTAGCAAAGTAAAAGAAGACATCAACTTCTGCCATATTCCTGTTATATTGCTAACTGCAAAAACATTACTGGAGGAACAGGTTGAAGGACTTGAACTTGGAGCAAATGCCTATGTAACAAAACCATTCGAACTCGAATATTTGCTCGCACTGGTCAAGTCTCAGCTAAAAAATCAAAGCCTTCTTTCGCAGCTTTTAAACAAAGGAACAAATACGAAAGAAATCAAGGAAGAAATATTGTCGCCAAAAGATAAGATCTTTATGGAACAATTGTTTGAACTTCTGGAGAATGAACTTTCAAATTCAGATGCTAATATTACTGCAATGGCAGAAAAAATGAACTTAAGCAGAACTACATTTTCCCAGAAGATAAAGGCACTAACCGGCCAAAAACCCAATGTTTTCTTTATGAAATACAAATTAAACAGGGCTGCTGAAATTCTACTGACCGGAAAGTATAACATCTCGGAAGTTGCTGACATGACTGGTTTTGCCACACTGTCGCATTTTTCAGTGAGTTTTAAAAAGCAATTTAATTGTAATCCTAGCGAATATAATGGGATTTAAATCAAGTGTCAACCATTTTATTCTTATACCCCCTCATAATGAAAAATAAGCATGTATTCAGATAATTAAAATAACCCTATTATACCGAAGACATAATAAATATTCTTTTACCCATATATCAGTTTATTGTATTATTTGCTGAGACCAAAAGGTAACAGTTTAGAAAGGAGTACACTTCTATTTTTCTTTCTTTTTATATAAAAAGAATTGCTTTTGTTTAAAATAAAGACACAAAAGTTTAAACTATTTTTGTGAACATCATAGAAAATTCATCCTAAATATTTAAACGAATGTTACTCATAGTCAGAAGTAACTGATTCAAATTCTACTAGCAATCCCTAATAATAAGAAATACAGTAATTTTAAAAAGTGCTTCATTTTCTATTTGCACACACACATTAATCTTTAATGAAAATGCCCAAAACATCTATAGCTAAAAATAGAAGAATTAACAACTATAAAACTACCAGACATAATATTTCAAGAAAGAAAACATGTCTTATTCTCTACAAAATCACAGAAAAAGTTACGCTCTTATATTCGACATAGAAGTGTGTGATTTAAATTGACAGAGTGTGTGTTGCTAAAGGAGACACTGTCGACTGGCATGAAATAAAATGGGATGCTAGCTACTTTTACACTCGATATCGAAATTGGGAATGCAATAAGTGATTCCGAACCTATCTTAGCGAATTTAGCTTCTAATCTCTCAAGTTCTTTTCAGAAGAATCCGATTAATATAAGTTTTAAACCAGCATCAGTTAGAACAGTATTCTCAGCTATTCCAATACAATAATCACAACCTGTAACCATTGTAACTTCTCCTGAAAGATCAAAAAAAACAATCGCCTGTTTGTTCATGTCAGTTTGTAGTCTCCCCTAAAAACAACAATTTATAAATTAATTTCACCAATAGACTGACTAATCACCTTTTCTTTAATAAGTTAAGCAACTTAAAATCTACAAACACATTTTGTAGATTTTAATAATATCTTCTTTATTTAATGGCACAATTCCATTAAGAACATCACCGAAGCAAGCGCTCTCAGCCATAACATCAAAGTGTTGTTCATCGATACCTAACTCTTCCAGGGTACTTTGCAGACCTAATGTTTTGAAAAAGAAATCTGAAAGCATCTCGATACTCTTTTCGGCAACGGTCATTTCGTCTAAAGACGGATCAATGCCAAATACATTCACGCCAAAACGATAGAATTTAGGTGCTGTTTTTTCATTCAAGACATATTTCATCCAGCGTGGGGTAATGATTGCAAGCCCCAAACCATGTGTAATGTCGTAGTAGGCTGAGAGTTCATGTTCCATCCAGTGGCAGCACGGAGCAACCTGTTTTCCACCCTGCATCAACCCATTCAGAGCAAGAGAAGAAGCCCACATCAAATTAGCGCGTGCATCATAGTTATCAGGTTCTTTTTGTGCAATGGGTGCATACTTTATGATTGTTCTCAGTTGAGCTTCCATAAAACTGTTTAACAATTCCATATCATTATCGAATGCAAAATAAGCCGTATCAAACAGGTGGGACATGATATCAACGGAGCCACAGGCTGTCTGAAATTTATTGACACTGTAAGTAACCGTTGGGTCGAGGAATGCTACTTTGGGTTTTAAACCATCTGCGCCAAGTCCTTTCTTTTCGTGTGTTGCCTTATTGGAAATCACTGCGCCTCCATCCATTTCGGATCCTGTAGCAACGAGGGTGAGCACTGCAACAATAGGCAGGAATTTATCTGTTTTGGCTGTTCCATTGCATAGATCCCATGCATCACCATCGTAAAAAGTGGCAGAAGCAATTCCTTTTGATGCATCTATTGTTGAACCACCGCCAACAGCCAATATCACATCCACATTTTCTTTTTTGCAGATTGCAGCTCCGTCATTTAGCGAAGTGTAGTTAGGATTTGGTTCTACACCAGCCAATTCAAAAATGGTCATACCTGCATTATTCAGTTCATTCAATACCTTGTCGTATAGACCAATCTTTTTGATAGAGCCTTCGCCATAAACCAGCAATACTTTATTGCCGAATTGTCTTATCTCGAAGCCCAGGTTTGAAAGTTTGTTTTCTCCAAAATATACTTTGGTGGGTGCGTGATAGATAAAATTTGTATTCATAATTGTATTTTTTATTAATTATTTAGCAATTGATTAAGCGATAGATATAACTTGTTTTTACGTTGATTTCTTATGTGCTAATCATTCCAAAGATTAGTATCGGGGCCAAGCCGATAGCCTGCTTTTAACCCTGAGATTTCCGCAACTTCTGCGGCTGTTAATTGAAAATCGAAAATATGGCTGTTTGCTTTTATGTGTTCGACACTTTTTGATCGGGGAATAACTACAAGCCCCAGTTCAATATGCCAACGCAAGACAATCTGCGCCGGTGTTTTGCCGTACTTTTCGGAAAGTTTTGCCAGAATTGGAAGCTCCAGTATTTTTGGGCTGTTTGCTGCATCTTTAGAGCGAAACTGTGTATTTGCGACGCCGCCAAGCGGACTCCAGGATTCGACTATAATATTGTGTTCTTTCGCATATTTTCGGATTTCTTCCTGCGTAAAGGTCGGGTGAAGTTCTATCTGATTAATTGCGGGGACTGTGTTGCTTTCCTGCATCAGAGCTTCAAGATGACCTGTTTTAAAATTAGAAACACCAATAGCTTTGGCACGTCCTTCGTTTTTATAGATATGTTCCAGTGCTTTCCAAGATTCAATCGTCAATTTTTTGTCTGGTACTGGAAAATGGATGAGATACAGGTCAATATAATCCATCCCCAGTTTTTTCAGGCTGGAATCAAAACCTTTCAGCGTAGCGTCATAGCCTAAATCATCATAGGATAATTTGCTAGTAACAAAAATTTCTTCTCTGGAGATACCACAGGTACGAATAGCTTCTCCGACACCTCGTTCATTCTCATAACGAGCTGCTGTGTCAAAGAGACGATAACCATTTTCAACAGCTGTAATAATGTTTTTTACAACCTTATCGTTAGGAATTGTCCATACACCCAAGCCTAATTGTGGCATCATGAGACCGTTGTTTAACTTGATATTTTGCATTGTATTTATTTATGCTTTCGGTGAAAATTTCATTAATAAACTGTGAGATATGTATTATATGTAATTAATTGCCGGAATAGAAGATTACGGCCAATTTTAGGGAATCCACAAATTATATTACCAGACCCCAAAATACAAAGTCGATTTTCAGTGAATATTGACAATATGAATATCAATGATCTTGGAGTCTGGTAATTTTATAGATGTTGCACTACAACAAATTGATAATGAATTTGAATCACTTAAGGTTCTCGGTAAAAAAAGACTCTATTTTTTCAAATGGTATTTTATTCATTTGGTCGTATAGGTCAACATGTGTTGCACCGGGAACAATATATAGTTCTTTGGGTTCTTTGGCAGCTGCATAAGCTCTATCGCTATCGGGTTTAGAGTATGCCTTTTCGCCAGCAATAATCAAAATTGGACGGGGCGAAATGGTACTGATTTCCTGAAAAGGGTAGAAGTTCATTAAGGACTGAAAACTGTTTAGGGTAATTCGATTATCCGAATTTGGGTGCATTCCTCTATCTTTACCTCTATAATAGGCATAGTATTCGGCAATAACAGGATTCGCATCTTTGGGAAGTGTGTCGGGCACAAACTTGGAGTATTCGGCATCTGCACCTTCAAATTCCTTCCAACGTTGCTCTCCTACGTGGTCAAGCGTTTGTTTACGGTCTTCCGGCGTATAACCTCTGGTCGCTGCTCCCATATCTGCCATACTTACCGTTGCAATAGCCTTGATGCGCGTGTCGAAAGCCGCAGCGCTCAAGACAAAAGCACCGCTACCACAAATTCCGATTGCACCGATTTTGTCACGATCGACAAAAGGGCGCGTACCAATAAAATCAACAGAGGCATAAATATCTTCGAGATAGCCTTCAGGTGTAGCTATTTTACGAGGTTCGCCACCACTTTCGCCATTGTAAGAGTAATCAAAAGCAAGGGCTACAAAACCATTTTTTGCCATTTCTTGTGCGTAAATACCGGCAGTTTGCTCTTTGACGCCAGTAAAAGGATGACCAACAATTATTGCCGGATGTTTTTTTGTTTTATCCATTCCTTTTGGCAAATACATATCGCCAACAAGTTGAATGCCATAGCGGTTTTTATACTGTACCTTTTTAACCGCTACCTGATCGCTCACAGGGAAAGTCTGTGAAAAGACTAATTCTTTATTGGTTTTTTCTTTCATACTATTGTTTTTTATGTTATGATTTGTGTGGGCTTTTACGACCACCGCAAAGCTTATTAGCGCTATTGCAAAAAATAATTTTCTCATGATTCTTATTGTTATTTCGTTAATATGACTTTTTTGATATTAGCTGTTTTCCATCGGCAACTTATATCCATTCAGCATTTCTGCGTTTTGGTATAAGTCCAGCTCAAATAATCCTTTACCGGTATCTAAGGTTGCAATGGTTTTCATGTCGTTATCTGAAAGTTCAAAGTCCCAGATGTCGAAATTCTGTACCATTCTTTCTTTGCTCACTGTTTTAGGAATTGCAACTACCCCCCGTTGTACGTGCCACCTTAAGGTGACTTGCGCCACAGTCTTACCGTATTTCTCACCGATTTCTTTTAATACTTCGTTGTTGAAAAAATCTTTCTGACCTTCGGCAAAAGGACCCCAGGCTTCAATCTGAACATTGTATTTGTCCATTACAAGTTTTCCTTGTACTTGATGATAGAACGGATTTACTTCAACTTGATTCACCATCGGAGTAATTTTGTTATTAATAATCAGGTCAACCAAACGATTCTCACTAAAATTGGACACCCCGATTGCTCGGATTTTACCTTCTTCATATAATTCCTCCATCGCTCTCCAAGAGCCGTAATAGTCATTATATGGCTGATGAATTAAATAGAGATCTAAATAATCTAACTGAAGTTTTTCCAAAGAGGTTATAAATGCCTTCTTTGCATTTTCGTAGCCTTGATCCTGAATCCAGAGTTTCGTTGTTATGAACAGTTCATCTCTTGGGATTCTGCTTTTACGAATGGCATTACCTACTGCTTTTTCATTCATGTATGCAGCAGCGGTATCAATGGAGCGATACCCAACATTTATTGCGTCTATCACACAACGTTCGCATTCTTCAGGGGATACCTGATATACACCGTACCCCAAAAAGAGGCTGTCCCAAAAGGGCGGCCTCTTGTTTTAGGCGGCCAGATGTAAATTTGTATGCAATTTGATTTTTGGATGTTTTTTGGATTGTGATAAGCTGGGTGATTGCATAATAATG
>JBKEDN010000306.1:0-33415 GCA_047975435.1 Draconibacterium sp.
AGTCAGCCTCGCATTTGAACTGCGTGATAAACTCCTGAAAATCTCTTGGATATTTCTCAATCTCGTTCATGTATCAAAGATAAATCTTTACTTGACTAAAAGGGATAAGCAGTTAAAAAAAATATATTCTGGCTGGTAAGAGTACTGGTTAATTCCCCTCAGATAAAAGGCAATGAGTCACCCGAACAGGAAGAATTGCTAATTCCGCTCAAAAAACGAAACAAAAAGATTGTAGTGGTTGGCAGTGGCCCTGCTGGTTTTTTTAATGCTTTTGTTTTGCAAAAAGCCGGTTTTGATGTTACGCTGATTGAACGCGGGTCGGATGTTAAAAAACGCGGTGAAGCCATTTTGCATTTCGAACACAGCGGAAATTTTAATACACAAAACAACTATGCTTTTGGAGAAGGCGGCGCCGGTACTTTCTCGGATGGAAAACTTACCTCACGCTCAAAACACATCTCAAAAGAGAAGCACTTTATTCTTTCGAGCTATGTAAAAGCAGGAGCCCCGGCTGAGATTATGTACATGACACATCCGCACCTGGGCACCGACAACCTGCGAAAGATTGTACAAAACCTACGACACGAGTTTGAAGAGCTGGGGGGCCGTATGCTTTTCGAAACACAGCTGGAAGACCTGAAAATCATCAACGGCAAAGTAAGCGAAGCCATTACTTCTGCCGGAAACATTGAAGCCGACGCCGTTTTTATTGCTCCGAGGCACTCGGCTTACGAAACTTATAAAATGCTGATCCGGCGCGGTGTCCCGTTCCGTACCAAGAATTTTGCAATTGGCAGCCGCATGGAACACAAGCAGGAAACGATCAACATTGCACAATGGGGAAAACCTGCTTTGCCCGGGGTGAAAGCTGCCGAGTACAGGCTCACTTCCCCGGCCGACGGAATGCACCAGGTATTTTCGTTTTGTATGTGCCCGGGAGGAACTGTGGTTCCGGCAGCTGCCTACGAAAATACCAACATTGTAAACGGAATGAGCTATTACAAACGTAACGGAAAGTTTGCAAACGCAGCCTGTGTAGCGGGTATTCATCCCGATGAGCTGGCCGGGAAAACGATTTCGCCTGTTGAAGCCCTCGGCCAGTTGCAGAAACTGGAAGAGCATTTTTACAACTTTTCGGGGGGTTACTCCGCCCCTGCATGCAGCATTGCTGCCTTTCTGAATCAGAAAAGCAAATCTGCACCATTTGACAGTAGTTACCCGCTTGGGCTGGTGCAGGCGCCGCTTTGGGAGCTGCTGCCTGCTCCGGTAGTTCAATCAATGCAGGCCGGGTTGCAGGATTTTATCCGAAAGATGCGCGGTTTTGAAACCGGTAACCTGCTGGGGTTCGAGAGCAAAACATCATCACCCATCCAGGTGGTTCGCGAAAAAAACGGGCTTTGCGAAGGCTTCGAAAATCTGTATGTAGTTGGTGAAGGAAGCGGTTACGCCGGAGGAATTGTCTCCAGTGCGGCTGACGGAATTCGGGCAGCGATAAGTTTATCTTTAGAATAACTCTCTGATTTTTATCAACTACCAATGTCCTGTCTTAAGGATTTTGGTATATTTCACTTCGAAAAACTTTTTAAACAATCAACGTCGAATCGTCTATCAATTTGCTGATTTCTTAAATTCCAAACAATGAAAAAACCTACCACCCTTGACTGGTTATTAATTATCGTGGCAACAGCATGCTTTATTCTACCGCTGGCAAAATCTTACGAACTGTCGAGTTTCCTATTACTATATATATTGGGGTTTGCTTCGCTGAGTAATGCTCTTATTAAAAACAAGAAATGGAGAGTTATTTTTGGGGTGACACTCCTGGTTGCAATAGCAATTGTATGGTACCTGGGAAACCAGGGAAAAATTTGATTCTATTTTCGGATAAATAAAAGTTGAACCATGCTGCATTATTTACAAAAGTGACTTACTCATATTCAGGAAAAGCTTTCCGCTCTTGGCTCTTCGCCCGCAGCTTCCCGATTATGTAAATTTCCGGTTAATTCGAAATCGCATTATTTAGATCAATTCTATAAAAATCAGTCAGAAAGTGTAATTTTGTAGCCTTAAAACTGGAAATACATTATGGCAGACAAAAAGCTACCTTTCAGCAAAGAACAATTAGAAACAATTATTGCAAAACACCCCACTCCGTTTCATATTTACGACGAAAAAGCGATTCGTGAAAATGCACGCAATTTTAAAAAGGCTTTTGATTGGAACGAAGGCTTTAAAGAGTATTACGCAATTAAGGCAGCGCCCAATCCTTACCTGATGAAAATTTTGCGGGAAGAAGGTTTTGGGATCGATTGTAGTTCGGTAGCAGAACTGGAGCTGGCCAGGCAGGTTGGGATGAGTGGAGACGAGATTATGCTGACCTCGAACGACACCCCGGCTTACGAATTTCAACTGGCAAAAGAACTGGGGGCCATTATCAACCTCGACGATATTTCGCACATCGATTACCTGGAGAAAA
Organism: Draconibacterium sp.; assembly: GCA_047975435.1. Lineage (GTDB taxonomy): Bacteria > Bacteroidota > Bacteroidia > Bacteroidales > Prolixibacteraceae > Draconibacterium. The sequence goes on from JBKEDN010000306.1 coordinate 2,477, forward strand.
ATGTTGGCTTACCCAAAACCATCTGTATGCGCTACAACCCGGGAAACCTGAAACAGGGCAACCTTATTATTGGTCATCCGGAAGAAGCCAAATATGGTTTTACACGCGAGCAGATGATTGAAGGATACCGTATTCTGAAAGAAAAAGGAGTGGAACATTTTGGAATCCACACAATGGTAGCTTCCAACGAGCTTGATCCGGGCTATTTTGTTGAAACTGCCGAAATTCTTTTTAGCCTGATTGCCGAGGTATTTGAGAAAACCGGCGTCAGAATTGAGTTTGCCAACCTTGGCGGAGGTGTTGGTATTCCATACAAACCGGAAGAAAAGGCGGTAGATTTAAATTTTGTTAGCAAGGGCATAAAAAAGGTATATGACGAAATGATCGTTGAAAAAGGCCTGGCACCGCTCAAAATCTTCTTTGAACTCGGACGGGCCATTACCGGGCCTTACGGATACCTGGTTACAAAAGTTCGCCACATTAAAAAAACGTATAAATCATTTGCCGGGCTCGATGCCTGCATGGCCAACCTGATGCGCCCTGCACTGTACGGGGCCTATCACCATATTACCGTTGCCGGAAAAGAAAACGAGCCTGCAACAATCAAATACGACGTTACCGGATCGTTGTGTGAAAATAACGACAAATTTGCCATCGACCGGATGTTGCCGGAGATTGACCCCGACGATATTGTGGTAATCCACGATGCCGGCGCCCACGGTCATTCAATGGGCTTTAACTACAATGGAAAGCTTCGTTCGGCAGAACTTCTGCTACGCGAAAACGGAGAAGTGGCTGAAATCCGCCGGGCAGAAACACTGGACGATTATTTTGCCACACTCGACTTTAAGGGAGTAAAAAATTTCTAGTGTCGTGTTAAACGTGTGTTATCACGACGTCATGCTGAATTCATTTCAGCATCTTTGCTCAAAATGCAGATTCCGAAATAAATTCGGAATGACGATACGTCAATTTAAAGTTGACATAACACGAGTTTACTCCCGACTGAAAGATTCAGACTTTCAGTTGGTTTACAGGATTTATTGCAATTTTAACAATACAAATTGGAAAGGCTGGGTATAAACCCGGCCTTTTTTGCTATTTTAGGCAGAAGCAATCAACCAATCATGAAAATAGGATACGACGCAAAACGAGCCTTTCTAAACTCCTCAGGACTCGGGAATTACAGTAGAAACACCCTAAACGGACTTATCAAATATTTTCCTGAAAACAGCTATACACTTTTTAGTACTGAGGTAAAAAAGGGCATGCTCGAACAACAGGAAGCTTTTGAAACGGTTGCACCTGCACCAAACTTGTCGAAGCTAAAAAAATCGATGTGGCGTAATTTTCAGCTAAGCAAACTACTAAAGCCATATAATATTGATCTTTTCCACGGAATGAGTAACGAGCTGCCCCGTGGCATTCACAAAACCCCGGTTCCATCGGTTGTTACCATTCACGACCTGATTTTTTTGCGTTACCCCGAGTTCTATAAATATTTCGACCGGATTATTTACCGAAGCAAAGTAAAATATGCCTGCAAAGCGGCTACAAAAATTATCGCTATCAGCGAGCAAACAAAAGCCGATATTATAAAATTCACCGGTACCAACCCCAACAAAATTGAAGTGATCCACCAGGCCATTTCGCCTTTGTTTTTTGAAAAGATTGAAACCGGAAGCATCAAAATAAAATACCGGCTACCTGAAAAATTTATTCTGGCAGTTGGCAATATCGAGGAACGTAAAAACCAGCTTTCGATATTAAAAGCACTGCAAGCCAGAAGCCTCGATATTCCGCTGGTAATGATCGGAAATCCAACATCGTATTGTAACGATATTCACAAGTACGTTGCAGCCAACAACATTCAGGACCGGGTGATAATTTTAAAGAATATTCCCGAAAAAGATCTGGCCGGGATTTATCAGCTTGCCTCACTTTCTATTTACATTTCGGTATTCGAAGGTTTTGGCCTTCCCGTAATTGAAGCCATGGCCAGCGGATGCCCAGTAATTACCTCTAATGTTTCGTGTTTGCCCGAAACGGCCGGAAATGCTGCGGTATTATGTTCTCCCGACGATTTGGAGGAGCTGGCCGACAGTATATCAAAAATTTTAGGTGACAATTTGTTTCGAAACCAACTGGTTGAAAAAGGGAAAAAAAGGGCGGAGGAATTTCAAGCCAAAGAGCATGCAAAAAAATTGCTTGCTTTGTACGCTGAAATGACGAAAATGAAATGATACTGTATTGCAAAGAGTTCATTTCTTTGATATAAAAACCGTTATTCCGGAATTATACATTGGCAAACTTTATAACAGGTTTTTTGTTCTTTGCCTGAGAAAATGAAACAGTTTTTAGAACAAGGGAAAAGATGCAGGAAGATATAAAAAAAGCACTGGAGGTGTTAAAAAGTGGTGGGATCATTCTTTATCCTACCGATACCATTTGGGGAATTGGTTGCGATGCTACCAACGCCGAAGCCGTGAAACGTATTTACGAACTCAAAAAGCGTGAAGATTCAAAAAGCATGCTGGTGTTAATGGAAAATCCGGCGCTGCTCGACCGTTATGTAAGTGAAGTTCCCGAGGTTGCATGGGATTTGGTAGAACTCACCAACACACCGCTGACAGTAATCTACCCCGGCGCCAAAAACCTGGCCGCCAACCTTGTAGCTGAAGACGGAAGCATTGGGATTCGCTTTACAAAAGAAGAATTTACCAGCAAGTTACTTCAGCGTTTTCGCAGGCCGCTGGTTTCTACTTCGGCCAATATCAGTGGCGAAAAATCGCCGGCCTTTTTCGATGAAATTTCAGAAGAAATAAAGAATGCCGTGGATTACATTGTTGAGTACCGCCAGGATGATCACACTGTTTCGAAGCCTTCAAGTATCATAAAACTGGGACCGGGCGGACAAATTGATATTATCCGAAAATAACTTACCATTTTATCCGGCATAAAAAAACTGCTCCGGAAGCACCCGAAGCAGTTTCTTAATTGTTGTCTTAAACAAACTATTTTTTTTCTTTTAAAATGTCTCTTATTTCGGTTAGCAGTACTTCTTCTTTTGAAGGAGCCGGTGGCGCAGGAGGCGGGGCAGCAGCTTCTTTCTTTTTCATTTTATTAAAGGCTTTGATAACCAGGAAAATTGAGAAAGCAACGATAATAAAATCGAGCACCGTATTAATAAATGCCCCGTATTTTACCGCTACTTCAGTAACAGCCGGTGTAACAACCTGATCACCATTCATTACTGCTTCGCTACCTTCTTTCAAAATAACCTTCAGGTTCTTAAAATCGGCATTTCCCAGTAACAAGCCAATGGGTGGCATCAAAACATCGTTTACAAACGAGGTGATAATCTTTCCGAAAGCACCACCAATAATTACAGCAACGGCAAGGTCGAGGACATTACCTTTCATTGCAAAACTTTTGAATTCTTTTAACATTCCCATTTCGTTTATTTTTAGTTAACAACATAACTTTTAGTCGTTACAATATAATAATATCTAAGTTAAGTTAGTGTAGCTAAAAATAAAAAACCCGCAGAGTTCATTTCCGCGGGTTTCAAAATCAATTGAATAAAATCTACATTTCTTTCACACGCCCCGAGCCGGCAGTAGAAGCGTCGATACTTGGATTACCGTTATAAAATACACTTCCGGAACCCGCAATGCGGGCTTTAATATTTCCGTTTGATAAAACATTGCAATTTCCGGAACCGGCGATGGTTACACTAACCTGGTCGGCTTCAAAATCGGCCGCATTGAAATTTCCCGAACCCGAAATTGTAACGTTGAGGTCGTCGGCAATTTTTTTTCCACGAACCTCAATAGAGCCTGATCCTGAAATGTTCCCTTTTAGTTTCCCCGACTCAAGCGAAGCGATTTTAATCCCTCCGCTTCCACTTAACGAAAGATTTAGGATTCTGGCTTCCAGTTTTTCAGCTATAATATCGCCCGAGCCTGAAACCGATAAATCATTCACATCGGGCACAGTCACATAAATTTCAATTTTACCCGGTTTAAAATTGCGTTGAAAGATGTTTGAGCCCGGAAAGCGAATAATCAGCTTGTCGCCGTTTACTTCGGTAATCAACTGTTCCAAAGTTGATTCTTTGGCCACTACCCTTATACTTTGCTTTTTCCCCTGGCTTAAGTACACATTGGCCGAGACACGTAACGAAATTCCGGAAAACATTGAAACTTCCCGAACCTGTTCTTCTGCTTTTACTGAACTTGTGATAAACAGTCCCGCAACTACGAGACATAAAATTAAAATTCTGGCTTTCATTGTATAAACATTATTTGATGAATTTTTATTTATGCGAAACATTTCTTGCCGTAAACGACATTTTCTGAATTGTTTCTGATGAACGGCTTTTTGTTTCTAAAACTACTTCAGTAATGACGGACAAATTGGCTCAAAGTTGCACAACATCGAAAAAAAAGTTCAATTTTAAGCTTTATTATCGACAATTATTACGGGTGGATGGAGAAAGAAATTTGAAGCTTACGGGCCAGTGTTAATCCTCGATTAATCCTTCCGGAAGTTGCAGGATAAGGTGTTTTTGTTCCTCGTTAATCTCTATCACAAATTCGGGATGAAAAGGAATCAATACTTCTTCTTCTTTGTATTTTACTGTCAGGACCACGTTCCCGGCAAAATCGTCAACGTGTTCTATCTTCCCCACTTTCCCTTTCACTTTATCAAAAAGAACAAAGCCTTTTAGCAAAGATTCATTTTCCGGCGGTTCATCTACAATTTCGTCGTTATAAAGATACACTGATGCGCCAATCAAACGTTTAGCATATTTTTCGGTATCCACCCATTCAAATTTTACAATGGCCGACTTTGAAGATTTAAAGCGTAAGCCTTCATCAGAAATAAAAAAAGGTACCAGCAAACCGTCGAGCTCAACAAAAAAACGTTCGGCTTCTTCCACCGAGTATTCAAAATGTTCTTCAAACTCAAGTACTACTTCACCATGCACTCCATGTGTTTTGCGGAAGAATCCAATTTTTTCGCAATCGGCTTTTGGTATTGTTTCCATAAAGTAAAAATAGGTATTTTCTTTTATCGCATTGGGAAACTGCAAATACAAAAAAACCACCGGCCTTTCGGCGAGTGGTTTTCTATCATAAGATGTGATTCTTGCTTAAGATTCCGCACCTTGTTCTTCTGCTGAAGCTTCAGGTGCTTCAGTTTCAGGAGCTTCTTCTACTTCTGCCTCGGCAGTAGCAGCTTCGGCTTCAGCGGCCAGTTCTGCATTTTTTGCAGCAATGGCAGCGGCTCTGTCTTCTTTGATTTTTGTTTCAGCCTCCATTTGTGCTTTAGCGGCTGAATCGGTTTCGCCTTTCAAACGATCAACTTTGGCCTGGATTTTAGCATCTTTCTCTGCCATCCATTTGTCCAAACGTTTTTCAGCTTCCGCTTCATCAAAAGCTCCTTTTTTCACTCCACCCATCAGGTGTTTTTTGTACAACACACCTTTGTAAGACAAAATTGCCTTAACGGTGTCGGTAGGTTGTGCGCCTTTAACAAGCCAATCGTAAGCTTTGTCAAAATCGAGATCAATAGTAGCAGGATCAGTGTTCGGATTATATGTGCCAATCCGCTCAATGTACCTGCCATCTCGTGGCGCCCTGCTATCGGCTACTACAATGTGGTAGTATGCGTAGCGTTTGCGACCGTGTCGCGCGAGTCTCATTTTTACTGGCATAACTCTACTTTATTTGTTTTAAAAAATGTGGCGCAAAGGTAGTATAAATTTCTGTACCTAAAACCCTTGCCTTATTTTTTTAAAAAAGGATGTTATCTTTTCAAATAAGACAACATCCTTTTATGCTTTTCAACAAACTGTGTTTTTGAAACTAATTCTCGCCCGCCTGTTCTTTTGCGTCGTTAATCATGTCTTCGTTTGCGGTAATTGTAAACTCAACCCGGCGGTTCAGTGCTTTCCCTTCTTTTGTTTCGTTGGAAGCCCTTGGTTGTGTTTCTCCCATTCCTGACGATTTTAAACGCGTGGCGGTAATTCCATTTGAAGTAAGGAATTTGGCCACCGAAGCAGCTCTCTTTTCAGACAGGGCTAGGTTGTAAGTATCACTTCCGTCACTATCGGTATGCCCGATAACCAAAATATCGGTATCCGGATATTTATTAAAAACATCTACCAACTTAACAATATTAGATTGAGCAGCACTGGTAAGATCCGAACTGTTAAACTCAAAGCGAACGTCTGCATTTTCATCCAATATTAACTGAATACCTTCTTCGCTGCGTTCAACTTCAGCACCCGGAATAACAGTTTCTATTTCTTCGGCCTGTTTATCCATTTGTTTTCCGATTATTGCACCGGCACCACCGCCCACAGCAGCTCCTACCAAAGCACCGGCTGCACGATTATCTTTTCCACCGATTAAAGCCCCCAGGGCAGCACCTGCAGCGGCTCCAATACCAGCTCCTTTTTGTGAGCTGTTTGCATTCTGAATAGATTTACAACCAGTCATTGAAATCCCCGAAACAAAGAACAGAAGCACTGTCCACACGATTATATTATTGATTTTCATAATTAATTTCTTGTGAAATGATAATAAATTTTAATTGTTTTCCCTTCAAATGCGGCATCTTGAGCTAAGGTAAATTCTGTTTCCGATTCAGAAAGCAACTTTAACTGATAACCGGTTTTTACATCCTTTGCTTTCATTCCTTCGGGAATAAATTTCCACAAGAAATAAACCTCCGCACCGTCATCCTCCATAAACCATTTAATTGAATGGGTTGCAGCATCACAGTTTGCGTTTTGAAAAACATAGGTCCCTGAGCTGTTGTTGTTAACAAAAGTCCAGTTGCTCCCTTCAAAACAATCGGGCGATGCCTGGTTAAACAGGGTTTTGATATCAACAATATTGCCCTGGTTTGTAGTAATCGACGATAATGTCCAGTTTCCTTTTAAGCCTTTTTGGCTCGATCTCACCGTTTTTGTTGAGCTACACGATGCCAACAGCAAAACAGCAAGAGACAGAATAAGAAATTTTTTTTGCATGTTTTAGAATTTTGATTTTTTTTGAGTCTATCAACAGTAATAGATACGTTTTGCGTTATATATATCAACAAAAAAGGAAACACAATGTTGCGTTTCCTTTTTCACTAATCGCTTTTTGAAAACGCTTTATCTTTTTACATATTGTTCTTCGTAATATTTTTGATAATCGCCTGAAGTTACATTTTCAAGCCATTGGGTATTTTTAAGGTACCAGTCGATCGTTTTTTCAATCCCTTCTTCAAACTGGAGTGAAGGTTCCCAGCCCAGTTCGTTTTTAATTTTTGTAGCATCAATGGCATAACGCAAATCGTGTCCGGCCCGGTCTTTCACAAAAGTGATCAGTTTTTCTGATTCACCGGCTGGGCGACCGAGTTTCTCATCCATCTTTCGGCACATCACCCTGATCAGGTCAATGTTGGTCCACTCGTTAAAACCACCAATGTTATATGTTTCGCCAATTATGCCTTTGTGAAAAATTAAATCGATCGCCCTTGCATGGTCCACCACCCACAACCAGTCACGAATATTCTCGCCCTTTCCGTAAACCGGAAGCGGCTTGTTGTTTTTTATGTTGTGAATAAATAATGGAATCAGCTTTTCGGGAAACTGATATGATCCGTAATTGTTCGAGCAATTCGAAATTACGGTCGGTAAGCCAAAAGTATCGCAGTAAGCTCGGACAAAATGATCGGAACTGGCTTTTGAGGCCGAGTACGGACTATGCGGATCATAACGGGTGTCTTCGGTAAACATTCCTTCCTCACCCAGCGATCCGTAAACCTCGTCGGTAGAAATATGGTAGAATTTTTTTCCCTCCGGGTTTTCTTTCCAGATAAACTTTGCTGCATTCAACAGGTTTACGGTACCAATTACATTGGTATAAACAAATTCTGTAGGATTCGAGATCGAACGATCGACATGTGATTCGGCTGCCAGATGAATTACCCCGTCGAATTGTTTTTCTTCAAATAATTTCAGAATAAAATCAGAGTCAACAATATCACCCTTTACAAATTCGTAGTTGAGCTGATTTTCAATGTCTTTCAAATTGGCAAGATTCCCTGCATAAGTTAATTTATCGAGGTTGATGATTTTGTAATCCGGGTACTTGTTAACCAATAACCGAACTACATGCGAACCAATAAAACCTGCACCGCCGGTAACTAATATCGTTTTCATTCTGTGTCTGATTTTTTATAAAAGTATTGGAAAAGCTGCGAAACTTTCACACATCAAACGATGTTGCGAAACATTTATTGAATTCCGCGTACTCTTTTTTCCCAGTTCCAGGCCGAAAGCAGAGTTTCTTCGGTTCCTTTTTCAGCTTTCCACCCCAGCTCTTCGTTCGCATAAGTGGTATCGGCCCAAATTTTCTCAATGTCCCCTGCCCGGCGGCCAACAATTTTGTAGTTCAGTTTTACGCCGGTTGCTTTTTCAAAACCTGTTACCACTTCCAATACCGAAAGCCCGGTTCCTGTTCCCAGGTTAAAAATTTCGTAACTGGCTTTGTTCTTCCCTTCCAGCAAACGGTTGATGGCTACCACATGCGCTTTGGCTAAATCAACTACATTAATGTAATCGCGCACAGCTGATCCGTCAACAGTATCATAGTCATCGCCAAAAACTTTTAGTTCATCACGTAATCCGGCTGCGGTTTGGGTAATAAAAGGCACAAGGTTTTGCGGTACGCCCAGCGGCAATTCTCCAATCAGGGCACTCGGATGAGCGCCAATCGGGTTAAAGTAGCGCAAGGCAATTCCTTTTAGCTGTGGGTTTGCAGCAATTGTATCCTGTAAAATATCTTCGTTTACACGTTTGGTGTTTCCGTAAGGAGATTCGGCATCTTTCCGAGGTGTTTTTTCGGTAACCGGAAGTACATCGGGCTGGCCATAAACAGTGCAGGAAGAAGAAAAAACGATGTTCGGAACTTCAAATTTAATCTGGCAATCAAGCAGGTTCATTAACGAAACCAAGTTGTTGCGATAGTACAATAAAGGTTTCTCTACCGACTCGCCAACCGCTTTCGACGCTGCAAAATGAATAATCGCGCTAATATTATTGTTCCTTTTAAAAAAGTCTTCTGTTTTTGCCGCATCAGCCAGGTCAAACTGTTCAAATTCAGGCCTTATTCCTGAAATTTTCTCAATATTATCGAGCACATCAATGCTTGAGTTGGAAAGGTTATCTACTACAACAACATCATAACCCGATGTCTGCAGTTCAACCACGGTGTGCGAACCAATATATCCGGTTCCGCCTGTAACTAAAATTTTATCTGCCATACTGTTTTTGGTTTTGAGCTTCAAATGTATAAAAACAAGTTATTACTGTCTAATAAAGAGAGACTGTTATAAAATGCATTCCTGAAAATTTAACCTGAAAAAGCGAAAAAGACAGTAACGACGATTTTTATTAATTTTACACCTGAAAAATTAATAACCGTGAAGTTACACAAGTTTATACAACAGCTCCTGCAAGACAACGAGATGGTAATCATCCCCGGGCTTGGCGCTTTTATTCAAGAGTACCAACCAGCTGAGATTAGTGAAGACAGTGATGAAATAAAACCACCTTCGACCCGTCTCACATTTAATCCTCAAATTCGGAACAACGACGGCCTTTTGGTAGGTTATGTTGCCGACAATACGCGTGATTCTCATTTTGAAGCCCTCCAGAAAATTGAAAAAGAACGCGACAACTGGGTGTATAAACTCGATAAAGGGGAGAAAGTTGAACTTGATGGTATAGGAACTTTTTCTAACAACAAAAACGGTGAGTTGATTTTTATTTCAGAAGAAGACCAGAAACATTCGCTGGATTCTTTTGGACTGGAAACCACCTCTCTGGAAGAAAACGGAGAATTGGAAACTACTCCGGAAGCAGAAGAAACAATTGCGGCAAACGAACAGCAAGCCGAAACTCCGGATATTTCTGAAGACGTGACAGAATCCGAGACTCCGGAAGTTGAACAAGATGAGCCAATCGAGACAGTAGCAATTGAAACTTTAGAAGAACCGGAAGAAATTACTCAAAACACCGTTGCCGAAGTACAGGAAGAAGAAACGGAACCGAAAAAAAACCCTCAGCCTGCAGCCACAGTAACTCCTGAACCGGAGAAAGATAAAAAAAGAAAAGGCGGCTGGTGGTGGCTGTTATTGATTCTCATCCCATTAATCGCAGTATCGGTTTTTCTTTTGATGAAGGAGAAGCAGCCAACAGAGCCCACAAAAACAACTCCTCCTGCTGAAGTCAGCTCAGAACAAGAAACTCAGAATGTTGTTAATGATTCCATCCAACCCGACAGCACACTTTCGATGGCAGTGGATAGCACGGCAGTTTCTGTTGTGGAAACTAAAAAAACAGAACCCAAAGATAGTACCGGATTCTTTCTGGTGGGAGGAAGTTTTAAAGCACAGGAAAATGCTGAAACTTATTTACAACAATTAAAAGAACAGGGATATGAGCCTTTCCATTTAGGCAAATACGGTAGTTTTTATATTGTTGGAATTGGCCGCTACAATACGGAAAAAGAAGCGCTTGAAGCCAAAGATACATATACTGAGGCCAATCCGGGGTCGGGTGTTTGGGTTTTGGAGAAATAGAAAAACGGGCTTTCTCCTCTCAAACAAGCAATTCCATTTTTCAGCAAGCAGGCTTATCGGGCAGTTCGATAAGCCTGTTACTATTTAAGAGAAATCTTTCCCCTGCTCCAACTGCTGCTTTTCAATTATAGTACAGGTTATTTTTCTGGTTTCTTACATAAATTACCAAGGGAAAGGTATGTCCGGAAATTATTTTTTGGGAGCCACAGAAATTTTAATCTGTGACCTCTCATCAAATAGCATATTTCTCACAACAAATCCATAAAATCCTCGTAAAAGAACACATTTTAATTACTTGATTATTAACCAAAAAACAAAGAATTATGCCTGACAGTGTTTACAAAATCATTGAATTGGTAGGAAGTAGTCCGGAATCGTGGGAAAAAGCTGCTCAAAATGCCATTGGCCTTGCATCAAAATCATTGCGTGACCTGAGAGTTGCTGAAGTGTGTGAAATGGATATGCACTTGAACGACGGTAAAATTGAATTTTACAGGGTGAAAATGAAAGTTTCGTTTAAGTACGAAGGCTAAAATAAAAGACGCCGGCAGATGTTTCTGTTGAGCGCCTTTTTGTTGTGGGCACAAAAAAAGCGGCATCTGAAAACGGACGCCGCCGGAAAATTGACAGCCAAACGAAGCAGCTTGGCTTGACTTTATAATAGTACTAACTGAACGGTTATGAACGATATGCTTTCATGGCTTTGAAGCATTGATTGCTATTTTACAAATGCCATGCCAAAACACATCAAATTAACGTGTTTTAAAAACGAAATAATCACTTCAGGAAAAAGAAGCGATTGTTTTTACCAGTAAGCCTATAACGTTTTCAACATTCCGGTTAAATACCTTTAAAACTTCTTCCCAGGTAACCGGAGCCTCATCAGTTTTCCAGCAGTCGTAGTCGGTACTAAGTGCAACTGCCGCATAAGGGATTCCTAATTCGTTAGCAAGGATACACTCGGGTGCAACCGACATGTTGATGACATCGGCTCCCCAGATACGAAACATTTTTGATTCTGCCCGTGTAGAGAATCGTGGCCCTTCAATCGTGATCAAAGTTCCCTGCGGATGAAAAGTTAATTTTTGCTCTACAGCTTTTTCAATGAGTTTGTTTCGCAACGAACCATCAAAAGGATCGGCCATGGGCGTATGGTTCAAATCTCCGTTTTCGAAGCTTTCATGAAAAGTTATTCCACGGTGCCGGGTAAAATCAATAAACTGGTTCAGAATTACCAGGTCACCCCTCCCTATTTCTTCCCGCAAACTACCGCAGGCTGTTGTTACAACAATGTGTGTGCAGCCCAGTTCTTTGATCGCCCAAATATTGGCCCGGTTGTTCACTTGTGTTGGAGGAATGGAGTGATCACGCCCGTGACGCGATAAGATTGCCACTTCGGTACCACCTATTTTTCCACATTTAAATGCCGATGAAGGGTTACCGTAGGGCGTTTTAATTTCCACTTCTGTAGGATTCTGAAGGATGGCCGGATCTTCGAGTCCGGATCCTCCAATTATTGCAATTTTTGTCATTTCTTGTATTCAGGAAAAAGATTTAAAATACTTTGTTTGCTGGCTTCACACATGCCACGTTCGGTTATCAAACCACTCACCAGCCGCGCCGGGGTTACATCGAAACCATAGTTGGCCACGCGGCTTTTTTCAGGAAGTAAACGAACACTTTGTACGGCTTGTCCGTTCCAGCCTTCAATTTCGGCCACTTCTTCCGCAGCCCGTTGTTCGATCGGAATTTCGCGAATGCCATCCTCCATCTCCCAGTCGAATGTAGAAGATGGAAGTGCTGCGTAAAATGGAACACCATTATCGCTGGCTGCCAAGGCTTTCAGATAAGTGCCTATTTTATTGGCTACATCACCGCCAACGGTTGTCCGGTCGCTCCCAACAATTACCATATCCACCATTCCGTGCTGCATCAAATGCCCGCCGGTATTATCAGGAATCACCGTGTGCGGAACACCTTCCTCCCCCAGTTCAAAAGCAGTAAGGCGTGCTCCCTGATTTCTGGGACGGGTTTCATCCACCCAAACATGCACTGGAATACCTTTCAGGTGTGCCTTGTAGATGGGTGCAGTTGCAGTTCCCCAGTCGATACAGGCCAGCCACCCGGCGTTGCAGTGTGTCAGAATATTCACCGTTTTCTGCTTTTTCGCATATATCTTTTCGATAATCTCAAGTCCTGCTAAACCAATTTTATCTCCAAACTCAATTTCAGCTTGTTTTAGCCAATGTGCTTTCTCCAGTGTTTTCTCAATCAAATCGGGTTCTTCTTTATTTTGAAGGATGAAACCCAGCATTTCGTCAATCGCAAACGCCAGATTCACAGCAGTGGGGCGGGAAGATTTCAAATACGCTGCCTTTCCCAACAGATGCTGTTCAAGATCACCCTCATTAAATTCGAGCAGTGCCAAGTACATTCCGTAAGCAGCGGTTACTCCAATAAGCGGCGCACCTCGCACCACCATCTCACGAATGGCAAAAAAAGTTTCTTCTACTGTCCTCAAATCCATTACTTCAAACTCAAAGGGCAATTTCCGCTGATCGATCACCTGAACGATTGTTGCATCGTTTTCCTTTACCCAGATCGTGTGATAATGCTTCCCTCCAATTCTCATTTTACTTTTGTTTTTTGCAATTCACCATTGAATACGTCTCTTGCAAAAGTATATATTTCTCCTTTTTCTGTCAGGGTTGTAACGGTCACATCCTTGTACCTCACCTTTAGCGGATTTCCGAGAAGTGACTTCACTTCCAGCGAAACCAACTCATTGTTTTTCCACTCAATGGACAACTCAAAACCGCCACGGCCTTTTATCCCGCTAATTTTTCCGTTGGAAATCGCAGAAGGCAGAGCCGGAAGAATATCCTGAAAATAAATCCCTTTCTTGTCGCGCAAATGCGATTGAAGCAGCATCTCAGTAATGCCTGATGTTGCACCAAAGTTTCCGTCAATCTGAAACGGCGGGTGTGCATCAAAAAGATTGAGATACAAACCGCCCCTGTCTTTTCCGGTTTTGGGGTTCACGGATGGTACCATCAGGTTTTTCAGTAGCAAAAATGAATGATCGCCATCAAGCAAACGCGCCCAAAAATTGATTTTCCAGGCCCGCGACCATCCGGTTCCTCCGTCGCCCCGCTGGGCCAGCGTTGTTTTGCAGGCTTCTGCCAGTTCGGGCGTTGTTAAAGGATGAATTTCATTTCCGGGATGTAAACCCCACAAATGCGAGACATGCCGGTGCTGGTTATTGGGATCATCTTTGTCTTCCAGCCACTCCTGCAATTGCCCGTACTGCCCGATCTGGTTCGGTGCTATTTTTTCTCTTTTCGCTTTTAGTTCCGCAACCAAATCTTCGTCCACACCCAAAATTTCTGCCGCTTCGATTGTATTGGCAAAAAGGTTACGGATAATCTGATGATCCATAGTTGGCCCCATTACCAGTCCGCCGTTTTCGGGGCTGTTACTCGGGCCGCTGACCAGCCACTCCGGGTGTTTAGGATCGGGCACCAGGTAGCCTGCAAAAAACCGCGATGCCTCTTTCAGAACCGGATACACCGTATTTTTTAAATATTCATTATTTCCGTTAAACTGATAATGCCACCATAAATGCTGACTCAGCCACGCGCCCCCCATTGGCCAGATACCGTGATTCGCATTGTTAATCGGAGCCGCTCCCCTCCAAATATCGGTGTTGTGATGTGTTACCCAACCGCTCTCGTTGTAATGCTCTTTTGCAACATTTTGCCCGGTTACTGCCAAGTCCTCAACCATCCTGATTAAAGGATCGGTCAACTCTGGAAGATTAGTGATTTCAGCCGGCCAGTAGTTCATTTCCGTATTAATGTTGATGGTATATTTGCTATCCCACGGTGGTGCAAGCCGGTCGTTCCAAATCCCCTGCAAATTTGCGGGTTGTGTTCCGGGCCGAGAAGAAGAAATCAGCAAATAACGGCCAAACTGATACAACAGGGCTACCAGGCTGGGGTCTTCATCCTGCTTAAAGGTTGTCAAACGTTCGTTGGTGGGGCGATTGGAAGTCTCCAACTTTCCGAGATCAATGTTAACGCGTTTAAAATATTTTTGATAATCTGTGACATGCGCTTGCCTGATTTGATCATACGATTTTCCCTCAAGGCCTCCCTGGTAGTTTTCGCAACGTTCTGTGGGGTCAGCGCTGATATCGTGATAATTGACAAAACTGGTTGCTCCCACCAGGTAAAGCGTCACCGCATTGGCATTGGTCACCCTGATTTTACCGTCTTCTTCAACCAGGTTGCCTCCTTCGTTAACGATTTTTAAGCTGGCTTCAAAAGACAGTTTACTTTCGGGATAAGGGGCACCGGCCCGAACATTTTGTGGTGGATAATTATTTGTCTTTCCCCTTAAAATCACCTGATCGCTTTCCACCAAAACGGTAAAATCATCGTGCGGACAATCAAGGCCGACCGTGAAATTGAGTTTCCCTCTTTTTGATGCCGACAATCTCACCACAATCGCCTGTTCCGGGTTTGAAGCAAAAATTTCGCGTTTATAATTGACCTCATCCAAATCGTATGTAACTGCTGAAACAGCATCTTCCAAATCCAGTTTCCTTTTAAAATTTAGCACATTTTTGTGTCCCGGAAAATCGAGCAAAATATTGCCAAACGGCTGATAGGAAAGTTGTCCCAGCGGTTCCGACATAAACGCTTCGTTACCCAGCTTATGTGCCTCGTTCTGCTTTTCATCCCAAAGCAAGCGGCGTAATTTATCGAGTACCTTGTAAGCATCTTTGTGCGCATAATCGTGTGGCTGGCCCGTCCATAAAGTTTCTTCGTTAAACTGGATGATTTCATTTTCGGGTTTCCCATAGATCATGGCGCCCAGTCGCCCGTTTCCAATGGGGAGTGCTTCTGTCCAGCTTTTAGCGGGTTGGTTGTACCAAAGAACCAGTGAAGGATTTAATTCTTTTTCAGGTTCAGTATAAACCGAACATGAAAAGAGCGATGTAAACATCAGGATTGTAAAAAGGAAGATTCCGGATCTCATTATTTTAAGTTTAGAATTTAGCAGCTACCAAACTTACAAATAAAATATTTTGGGATTTATTTCTTTTTCTGAATCCGGTCTTTTTCTTTGTACTGAAGATCAACTTGCACTGCCAACCTAAGCCTAAAAAAAGAAAAGTGAATTTTCTAATAAAAATTCTTCTTTATCCATCTAACTGCCAGTCCTGTATCAATGTCGTTCATACATTTGAAGTGTTTCTTCGGACATTTTTGATACCCCAGTTTGGAACAGGGGCGGCATTTTAAATCTTTCACTTCCAGTTGCAGCGATGCATTGTTTGTACGATAAGGTACCATCCCGAATTCGGAAATGGTATTTCCCCAAAACGAAAGGATTTTCTTTTTAAAGGCAGCAGCAATGTGCATCAAACCGGTATCGTTCGATAACACAATGTTGGCATCGCGAACCAGCGAAGCAGACTGGTTTAGACTGATCTTTCCGGCATAATTCAAAACGTTTCCGTTTGTTTGCGACAATATCTTTTCCCCGGTTTCCTTTTCACATTTTCCGCCTAGAAGAATAACGGGGTACGAAATATTTCTGCATATCTCCACCACCTTATTAAGCGGAAGCTGTTTGGTTGCAAAAGTTCCGGCAATTACAAAAGCCACATATCCATTTCTGAAAGTTTCGGGCAAATCTTCCAGGTTAAAAACTTCGTCTTCCGGGATAAAATAATCCAGCCCCTCACCATCATCTTTCACATCAAAAACAGATGTTGTGGCCAGGTAACGGTCCACAATATGCCGCTGAGGCAGCCGGTTAATTTTAAACTGGACCATCAGCCATTTCTGAAAATTGAGCTTGTCAACTGAAAACGATGGTGCGTTTAAACTGCGTTTTATCCGGTTACTTCTTAAATTTTGATGAAGATCGATGATGTAATCAAAATTTTCGTGTTCCAGTTTAAGAAGCAAATCGTTGATGTTTTCGCCCAGGAGGTGTACTTTATCAATGTTTGGATTGGAAAGTAACAGTCCGGCATGTTTTTCCTTGGTTACAAAATGAATTTCAGCCTCCTCAACCTGCTGTTTAAGGCCACGTACAACCGGCGATGTCAAAACAATATCGCCAATGGAGCTGAAACGTATAACCAGGAATTTTACCTTCATAAAAACAGCTTTGTCTTCTAATCGTTCGAAGTGTTCAAAGATATTTAATCTGCCGGATTCTATCTTTCAAAAAATAAAAATCCCCGCAGAAAACTCTGCGGGGTGTATAATTCACTCAATTATTTCAAACCGATTCAACCAAAACAATGATTTTATTTGCTTTGTTTTCAATTACACCTCCTGTCACTTCAAAATTATGTTCGGTATTGTTTTCCTCCTGAATCCGGATCGTTCCTTTTCCAAGCGTGGAAATAATAGGTGCATGGTTTTTCAGTATCTCAAATGCCCCCTTGCTTCCGGGAAGCTGGATGAGTTTTACTTCTCCTTCAAAAACTTTTTTATCGGGTGTAATAATTTCAAGGTACATGTTTTTCCTTTTCTGAATTAATTTTCAGCCAGCATTTTCTCGCCTTTTTCAATCGCTTCCTCAATGGTTCCCACCAGGTTGAATGCCGCTTCGGGATACTTGTCAACTTCACCGTTCATAATCATTCTAAACCCTTTGATGGTGTCTTCGATCGATACCAGTTTCCCTTCCAGCCCGGTAAATGCCGAAGCGACAAAGAAAGGTTGCGAAAGGAAACGCTGTACACGACGGGCACGGTGAACCACCAGTTTATCTTCTTCCGACAACTCGTCCATCCCCAGAATAGCGATAATATCCTGCAATTCGGTATAACGTTGCAACAACATGATTACGTCCTGTGCGCAGTTGTAATGTTCCTCGCCAACAATATCCGGGGTAAGGATACGCGAACTGGAATCGAGCGGATCAACAGCCGGATAAATACCCAACTCGGAAATTTTACGGCTCAATACCGTTGTCGCATCCAGGTGGGCGAAAGTGGTTGCCGGCGCCGGGTCGGTTAAGTCGTCGGCAGGTACATAAACCGCCTGTACCGATGTAATCGATCCGTTTTTGGTAGAGGTGATCCGTTCCTGCATAACCCCCATTTCGGTGGCCAGCGTTGGCTGGTAACCTACCGCAGATGGCATACGGCCTAACAGCGCCGAAACTTCAGATCCGGCCTGCGTAAAACGGAAAATGTTGTCAACAAAAAACAGGATGTCGCGTCCGCTTCCGGCAGAGCCGTCGCCATCGCGCAAACTTTCAGCAATGGTCAATCCAGAAAGGGCCACACGGGCACGTGCCCCCGGAGGTTCGTTCATCTGACCGAATACCATGGCAAGTTTCGATTTCTTCAGTCGCTCTGTATCTACTTTTGCAAGATCCCAGCTTCCTTTTTCCATCGATTCTTTAAATTCTTCGCCATAATCAACAATGTTGGCTTCGATCATTTCACGAAGCAAGTCGTTCCCTTCACGGGTACGTTCGCCCACTCCGGCAAATACCGATAAGCCCGAGTGTGCCAATGCAATGTTGTTGATTAATTCCTGAATCAATACGGTTTTGCCTACTCCGGCACCACCAAATAATCCAATTTTTCCTCCTTTGGCATAAGGTTCAATCAGGTCGATCACCTTAATACCGGTATATAATACTTCTGTTTCGGTTGTCAGATCTTCGTATTTCGGCGGTTCGTTGTGGATTTTTAATCCTTCTTTCGGAAGTTGCTCCAAACCATCTACTGCGTCGCCAACAACATTGAGCAATCGCCCCAAAGCGATCTCGCCTTTTGGCATTGTAATCGGACTTCCCAACGCTTTAACATCGGTACCACGTTTTAAACCATCGGTTGAATCCATCGAAATACAACGAATGGTATTCTCTCCAATGTGTTGCTGACACTCTACTATTAAGCTTTCCTTTCCTTCGCGAAGGATTTCAAGTGCATCATAAATGGCAGGTAATTCTCCACCTTCTTTTTCGAAACTAACATCCACAACAGGGCCAATCACCTGTATTATTTTTCCTGTATTCTGAGCCATATTGGATTTGATTTTTATGTCGGACCTTAAGATTTATCAAAAAAAACTTAAACGCTAACAAATTTAACATTGTTTTAGTTTTATCCAACGTATTTTTCTTTTTTAGAAAACATGCTTTTTATCCCGAAAAAAACGTCAATTCCTGCGTGTAAGCATATTCAGAGCGAGTTCCCGTAAGGGTTGTTTTACAACATCTTCCAGATCAATTTCATCAAGAATAGTGATGGCGCGGTTAAAATATCCGTCCACTTTTTTTTCTGTCCTTTTTTTTACCCCAACCTGACGATAGATTTCGGTTACTGCACGAACCTTCTCTTCCGGATTGAAATCATCCTTCGCAATCCAATCCAGCAAAGCTGAACGTTGTTCTGCCCCGGCATGTTCCAGAGCATTAATCAGTAAAAGTGTTTTTTTATTGGCTAAAATATCCCCACCGATTTTTTTCCCGAAAGTTTTTTGGTCGCCAAAAGTATCGAGCAAATCGTCCTGTAACTGAAAAGCCAGGCCAAGATTGATCCCAAATTCGTAGAGTTGATTTGCTGCGTTATCCGGACTATCCGCGAGAATGGCTCCCGATTTTAAGCTACATGCCAGTAACACCGCAGTTTTCAGTCGAATCATGCGCAGATATTCATCTTCTTTTACGTCGAGACGGCCTTCGAAATCCATATCATATTGCTGTCCCTCACACACTTCAATAGCCGTATCGGTAAAAAGTTTTATTGCCTCCGTCAGCCGAAGTGATGTACTTTCAAGCAAGTATTTATAAGCTTCAAACGCCATGGCATCGCCGGAGAGGATTGCATGGTTTTCGCTGAATTTTACGTGAACCGTCGGCCTGTTTCTCCGCACAGGAGCCTTGTCCATAATATCGTCGTGAAGTAGCGTGAAGTTATGAAAAACTTCGATGGCAAGTGCAGCCGGAACAGCGTTCTGAATATCGTTTTTAAAAAGATTATAAGCCAGCAAAACCAAAACCGGACGTAGTCTTTTCCCTCCCATATCCAGCGAATAATGAATGGGGTTATAAAGTTCAACCGGTGTTTTTCCGAGTAATTCTTCGGAGCGCAAGGCAACAGCTTTGCTTACTATCTTTTGCAATTCTTCTACCGAATACATCAGTTTTCCTGTTTTAGTTCGTTATCCGGAGCTATTTCGAGTTCATCCAGATCAATGTCTTCTTCTTCATCGTAAATATGCAACAGGGGTTCTTTGAATGCCTCAGTAGTGGTTATCCTTTCCAGTCCGGTAAGCAGCGATGGCAAAAGAATTAAGTTGGAAGTAACGGCAACCAGGAGCGTTAATGATACCAGAATTCCCATTGCCTGTGTTCCGCCAAAATTTGAAATACTAAAAATTCCAAATCCAAAAAACAGTACCACAGAAGTATAAAGCATACTCACCCCGGTTTCTCTTAAAGCCATTTCCACCGATTTGCTGATGTCCCAGTTTGTATGATTTAATTCCTGCCTGTATTTGGCCAGAAAGTGAATGGTATTATCCACCGATATACCAAACGCAATACTAAACACCAGAATGGTTGATGCTTTTATGGGAATACCTATAAATCCCATTACTGCTGCAGTAAAAATAAGCGGAATAACGTTTGGCGTTAGCGACATAATCACCATCCTCCACGACGAGAACATGATGGCCATAAACGCAGAAATCAGAAAAATAGCCAGACCTAAACTGGTAAAAAGATTTTTGAGCAGGTATTGTGTCCCCCGGAATGCTGTAATGCTCGATCCGGTTACTGTTACATCGTATTTGCCGGGTGGAAAAATAGAATCAATTTCCTGCATGAAATCGGTATAAAGTTGCTCCATCCGTTTAGTGCCAACGTCTTTCACACGAATACTGATACGTGTTGTCTGACGGGTACTGTCCATAAACGAATGCAATAAATTGGCATTCTCTTCACCTGTTTGTGCATACTGCAAAATAAAGTTCTTTTCCCGGTTGTTCGGGATACTGTAATAACGTTCGTTACCGTTGTAGAAAGCTTGTTTTGCAAACTTTAACAGGTTTAACAACGAAGTAGATGCTGACAATTCGGGATATTCGGCCAAACGGTTTTCCAGCTGATCAATTTTTGCAAAAGTACTAAGTTGCATTACTCCCTGCGGCCGCTTTGTATCCACCATAATCTCAAGCGGCATCAATCCGCTAAAATTCTCTTCAAAGAATTTCAGGTCGATATAAACAGGATCGTCTTCCGGAATATCGTCCACCATGTACCCGGAACTTTTTATAAGTGTGATTCCCAAAATACCGACGGCCACAATTCCGATTGTAACAAAATAAACCACACGGCGATAATGTTGTGTAATATGAATCAACCCGTCGATAATCCAATTCACCCGTTTATTATCGAGATGCCCGACATGACGCGACGAAGGCGGCCCGATAAAGCTGAAGATGATTGGAATTAATAATAGCGACAAGATAAATAATGCCAGAATATTAAGGGAGGCAATAATCCCAAACTGGCGCAGAATATCGCTTTTAACAATTATGAAAGTAGCAAAGCCCGAGGCAGTTGTTAAATTGGTCAGAAAAGTTGCATTCCCAATTTTTATGATCACCCGCTGCAGTGCTTTCACCTTGTTGCCGTGGCTTACAAACTCGTGATGAAATTTGTTTAGCATGTAAATACTGTTCGGAATTCCGATTACAATCAGCAAAGGCGGGATCATCCCCGAAAGAAGCGTGATTTTGTAACCAAAAAGCGACAACATCCCCATGGCCCAGATTACACCGGTAATAACAATCAGTACAGGAACAAAAACTGCCTTAAACGAACGGAAAAACAAAAATAAAACTACGATGCAAATCGCCAGCGCCAAAACGCTGAACATGTACAACTCACGTTTGATTTTCACCGAATTCACCACCCTGATATAGGGCAGCCCCGAATAGTGCAGTTTAACGTTTTCATCTTGTTCAAACTGATGGCAGACTTCCTGAATACTCCGAACCAGGTCTTCGCGTTCTTTGGTGGCCATTTTATCTTTGTTTACCGTAATACCCAATATGTAGGCATTGGTTTCGTCGTTATAAACCAGCTTTCGATAAAACGGTAGTTCATGAAATTTCTGTACGTACCGGTCAAGCTCTGCCTGCGACGCGATGGTATCAGGGAAGGTTTTTACAACCTCAAATTTTTTCTCTTCGCGGTTGGCTACCAGGTTGTAAGTATTGGTTACTGAAAGAAGGTTTTCTACTCCTTCCACTTTTGACAGTTCGGTTGAAAGTCGCTCCCAGCGATTAAAATGATCGAGACGAAAGAAACTGGAATCCTGAATTCCAACAATAATCAGGTTTCCTTCTTCGCCAAAAACCTTTACAAATTTCTGATAATCGATATAAGCTGAATCCTTTTTGGGAAGCAGCGACGCGTACTCGTACGACATTTCTACCTTACGTGCGTGAAATCCAAAAAAAACGGTGATAACCGCCAGGATAGAGAGTAGTAAAATTCTATTTCGAAGGATGACCCGGGATACCTTAACCCACATGCTTTCTGTTCTATTATAACCCGACGAAAGTAGTATAAATTCTCCGATTTAGAAAAATAGAACCTGCCTCTGTTCATGTGTTGACAGTTTATTGATATTTGTCCGGTTTTCATAAAAATACTGCCAGAGACTGGTTTAGTATTTTATGCCAGCAGCATCAATCATCGGGACAAAGCGTACCGGCAATACACTTTTCTGACGAATTTTATCATTTTGCTTTTGCAGCAACACCAAATGTTGTACTCTTCCTTCACCCAGCGGAATAATCATTTTCCCTCCGTTGGCCAGCTGTTTTTGAAGTGGCTGCGGAATCTGGCTTGGTGCACAGGTTACAATAATGGCATCAAAAGGCGCCTTTTCTTCCCAACCAAGGTAGCCATCAGCCGTTTTACATACAATATTATTGTACTGCAGTTTTTCAAACAGCTTTTGTGCCTTGCCCGCCAGCGACCCGAATATTTCTATCGTAAATACAGAATCGCAAAGTTGCGCCAGGATAGCCGCCTGATATCCAGAGCCGGTGCCGATCTCCAAAACCCGGTCGGATTTCTTTAACTGTAAAGCGTCGGTCATATAGGCTACAATAAAAGGCTGCGAAATGGTTTGTCCTTCTTCAATTGGCAGGGGTTGATCGTTGTAGGCATAATGCAGGTATTCGGGCAATACAAATTCGTGCCGCGGAACCGTTCTGAAAGCATTTAAAATTTTATTGTTAACGATTCCCCGGGCTTGTATTTGCGTTTTTACCATTAAAGAGCGTTCGCTGTTAAAGTCATTCTTTTGTCCACAAACGGTCATTGTTAAGAAAATTGTAGCACAATGAATATAAATAACGAAAATCTTCGATCTCATTTCCTCATTGTTGTTTCGATGAGTAAACGAATTTAATTTCAAAATGTTCCTCCGCAACAATTTGTATTTCAAACAATATGAACTCCTGAAAACAAATCATTTTTTTCATTCTGAACCCGTGCCGGAATCCTTACGTTTATTTAAACTACACAGAACCATGACTTTTCTCAGTTTTCAAAAATACACCCGGAATATATCTTTGTCCTACCAATTCGATAGGATTAATAGGAAAATTAAAAATTATGAGAAAAATGAATTTTAAATACCTGGTTATTAGTTTTATACTAATAATTTTCCAGGCTACTACATTTGCACAATCTCCGTTTCACTTAGATAAAACGGTAAGCAAAATCATCATTTTAGGTACCTCTTCAGTACACGATTGGGAAATTGAGGTTACAAAATTTAATTGCGATGCTTCCATCACAACTGAAGAAAACAACCAAGCATCAGTTTCGGGTGTACATGTTACCTGTGAAGTAAAAAATGTGGAATGTGAAAACCGGATTATGACGGGCAAAACTTACAAAGCGCTCAACGGTGACGACTATCCGCAAATCACTTTTAATGCTTCTGAAACCGTTACCGTTTCGATGAATTCCGAAGCAAGTATCAAGGGAAAATTAAGCATTGCCGGACAAACGAAAGATGTGGTACTTCCATTTAAACTTTCAGGTGAAAACGGAACTGCTTTTAAAATCAAAGGGAAAATACCGGTAAAAATGAGCGACTTTAAAATTGAGCCACCTACCGCCATGATGGGTGCCTTAAAAACCGGTAACGAACTTGAAATTGAATACGATATAGTACTTCAGAAATAATAAAACACGCTGAGCTAATCAGCTTACTAATAAATAAAAACATCTAATTCTATTAAAAATGAAAAGATTTATTGTTTTAACCATCGCTGCATTTGTTAGCATAATCTCTTTTGGACAGCAATTTGAGCAGGCCAAATTAGATCCCAAAACCTTTGAAAATGTAAAAGTTAAGGTTGGTGCCGACTTTGCACTTCAGTTGCAAATGTTGGATCATGAAGCAGATGTTGAGCTTATTGATTTAAAAAATAACTTCAATTTGCCAACAGCAAATTTAAAGCTTACTACCGATTTAGCTCCCGGTATTCAGTTGCACATGAACACTTACCTGTCATCGCGTCACCACAACGAAGCGTGGGTTGAAGGTGGTTATCTGATTATTGACAACATGCCATTTTTACCGGTTGCCGATAACATTATGAAGTACCTTACCATTAAAGCAGGTGTTATGATGCCGGATTATGGTGATGCACACTATTTCCGTAGTAATAATGCAAGTGTGCTGAGCAACCCCTTTGTAGGTAACTGGGTAATGGATGCATACACTAGCAACCCTGGCCTGGAAGTAATGTTCCGTGACAAAGGATTCCTTGCTTTGGTTGGAGCGAACAACGGCAGAATGAACTACGGCCGTGGAGGCGACCTGGGTGACGACCTTGTTTTTAACTGGAAAGTTGGGTACGACAAAAACATTAACGAAGACCTGAGGGTAAGAGCAACACTTTCGGGCTACCATGTTGGTGAAGGCCACAGCGGATCGTATTTGTGGGCCGGCGACCGCGCAGGTGCACGTTATTACAACGTAATGCAAACTGCTGCTGCCGAAGGCGACAATTTCCGTTCAGGACGCTGGGATCCGAACAGTGGCCAATCAGAAATGAACAGTTATATGGCCAACGCTTTTGTTCAATTCCATGGTCTTGAGGTATTCGGAATTTACGAAAACATGAAAGGTGTACGCAATGAAACTGACCAGCATTTCACACAAACGGCCATACAGGCTCTTTACCGAATCGGCAGTTTTTACCTGGGTACACGTTACAACCACGTTAGCAACAACGACGGGTCGGAAGTAAACCGTACGAATTTTGGAGGAGGTTGGTTTATGACCAACAACGTATTGGTTAAACTCGACTACGTGAATCAAAAATATGATGGACCGGCTCATGGGGAGATTGATGGAGGCAAATTTAATGGAGTAGTGCTTGAAGCTGCTATTTCATTCTAAAATTGAGCTTTAGGAGGGTAATGATTGCCCGGCCAATGTGCCGGGCAATCTTCATCGTTGAATAAGATTTAAAATGCCGAAATTCAACCCAAAATATTGTTTTTTGTTTTTGCTTTGTGCAACGTTTTTTCAGTTATCAGCTGCCGATAAAGAAAAATCGGCAACAGCGGACGAATGTAAAAGCTATGTGCTGATTCAGGGCTCATCAAACATTAATAAATTTGAATTTATTAATAATAACCCCGTCATAACAAATCTTAAAAACCAAACCTCCGGAACCAAACTCTCTCAAAACATTCGAATTCCGGTACGCGACTTTTCAGGACCAAACAAACTCATGCTTAGTGATTTTTACAAAATGTTGCATGCAGACCAATATCCGGATATAAAAATTAAGGTTGAAGCCTACAATTCGATGGATTTGGATGAGGAATCAGGAAGCACATTATTGGACACCAAAATAACAATAGCAGGAAAAACACACGACTATTTAATTCCGTGCGAAGTGATTTATTGCGAAAATAAGGGAGCCATTTTAAAAGGTAATTTAGAAGTTCAGCTGTCGGCTTTTGATATTGATCCGCCACAAAAAATACTTGGCGCTGTAAAAGTTGACAATGACGTTTTTATAACTTTTGCTTTTAGTTATCTTTAGAAAAAATTTCAACTAACCACTGTGAAATTCAGTACGAGAACCAGGTATGGCGTTCGTGCTATTCTTGAAATAGCCATGAACGAAAGTGAAAATGGTATTTACCAAAAAGAGATTGCGGAAAACCAAGGAATCTCTTACAAGTACCTTGATCATATTATGACTTCTTTGAAAGTTGCCGGATTGGTAACCAAAGCTGCCGGCCGGAAAAGTGGTTATATCCTTACCCGCAAGCCCTCCGAAATTTCCATCAACGATATCCACAATGCTTTTGAGCCGGGTGTTTGCGTAGTTGATTGTCTTTCTCATCATCATTCCTGTAAACGAGACGGGAAATGCGCCTCAAAAGGATTATGGGGCCAACTTAATAACCAGATAATTGAGTACCTGAACGCAATTACACTGCAGGATCTGATTGACAAACAGGTAAGACTGGATGATATTGTTGGCTAATTTCCGGGGTTTACTCTTTGCTTCATCTCTATAATTACAATATCGAAAATCTTTTATCCCTGAAATACCCGAGGTGCAGACCAACTCGTGATTTATTTGAACATTCACCAAAAAAATTGAATACCGGCAGCATTATACCAAGCGAATCAAGGGTTGAAAATATCTTCAACAAATCTTGTTTTCGACATTTTTTAACCGGCATTCCAAAGGAAAAATAAATCAGTTTATCCTTTAGAATGCAAGTAAAATAGGATTTCTACTCAAATTTAGTTTCAACCCTTGATTCGCATATTTACTAATTTCTTACCTGCATCTCCACACGTTCCTTCATAACCTTAGTTACATTGCCGATAGTGTATTCATATGACAATAAAAACACATTGGTTTTCTGTCCATAATAATCATCTACCATAAACACATTTGGATATTTGTCATCATCATCCAACTGAGTCACCTGAATCGTGCCATAAGGTTTAATGGTAACACTATTATCTTCTGCCACTTCTAAAACAATCGAAGATTTTTTGATCGCTGCTTCAGTTGAGACAAAAGTTTCATTTCCGGCAATTAGCCGCACACTATTGTACGAAAGAGGAAAAAGCTCCTTATTTGCGGCTGTAACCATACCATCTACCATTCCAGTCATGGTATAAAGAGAGTTTTTGGCCTGAGATGCATACTCATTTTCCAAAACTACCTGATAAAGAATGGTACTCTTTTTTGGATTTAGCTCAACACCTGAAATATCGGTTGCTTTTAAACTTATAAAATAGGTTGAATCCGGAGATAATCCATCCGGGCGCAATCGTATCATCGTTTTACCGGCACGTTCACCGGCATCAACTGTAATTTTTGGGTCGGGAATCTCATATTTTGCTTTTGGCAATGGTTTGGCATACAATGCAGAATCTGCATCATAAAGCGAATAATTATACAATGCCAACGGTTCAGTATCCTCTTCCAGGCCAATTACCAATTCTTTAGTCGGAGCATCGGTTCCGCCAACAGAGGCTGCTATATAGCCAATAACCACTTCTTCATTACTCAATTGAATCACTTCCTGAAAAGTATTGTAATAATCACTACTAATCAAAGCGACTTCATTTTTATACATCTCCTTTTCAAAGATTGCATCGTCATTGCAAGATACCAGCACTCCCATCAAGACTGTTATTACTAAAATTCTTTGTTTCATTTGTATCATTTTTCCTACTTATTCAAAATAATCCTAATTGTACCCCGGGTTCTGATCCAGAGAAGGCAAACGGCGTAATTCGGTGCGGGGGATTGGCACCCAAACCAGCTTTTTGTCCACAACACGGGTAAGATAAGATGAAGTGGCCGGGATGGTACGCCTGTAATAACTCTCCCGATCTGCCCCATCGGGGTTCATACCACGAATAGGTTCCCGTTCTGTTTCTTCATAAATACCCCAGCGGCGTACATCATAAAAACGTCTGTTCTCGTATAAAAACTCAACCATACGCTCGCGCTCAATCGCTTGCTGAACTTCAGCAGAGTTGTTTAGTTGATTAGCCGACAAACCCGGCAGGCCGGCACGGTAACGCACCAGGTTAAAGGCGTTTTTGATCTCTTCAACATCTCTGCTGAATGTATAATGCTGATCTCCCAACTGAACCGTATGGCTACTGGTCAGATTATTAAGCGCCTCGGCATACGACAACAGAATTTCAGCATAGCGGATGATAGGATATGCCTTTGGGATGGTGCGGGCACCTGTTCCGCTTAATGCATCGTAAGGGTGATCGTACTTTTTGATTACATAACCGGTAATCGGATAATTTGGAGAGGTTGCCGTTACACCACCTCTGCCATCCACATCCTGGTAATAATATTTGGCAGTGTGCATATTGTTTGTTGTACTTGATAATGCCTGCCAAACTGCTTCGTTGAAACCCACTGATGCATAAAACCGCATTTCGCGATTGTTGTACATTTTAAACACTCCCGCATTCATAGGATATCCCGAAAAAGACTTTGGTTGTTCAGTGAACAGATCATCGAAAGTACCTCCGTCCGGAAGGTCTGCAAGGGTTTCAAAATAAGTATCTCCACGTGCTTCTTCTTTTGTGCGGCCATCTTCCATCAGGTAGGCATCAACTACTTTCTGTGTTACACAAAAACGTCCCCAGCCACCGAGCGAAGGAGGAAAAGAACCTTTATTGATATAATCATTGAGGTATGAGGTGTTTCTACCCCAAATCAATTCTTTGTTAATAGCCGAAACTGCTTCTCCGGTAAAAATATCAGAATACGAACGAAAAGCGTCAATCCCTGCGGCACCGTTTGGATAGCTACTGTAAAAGTCAGGGTCTGAAACAACACCTTCAGGAAGAACCGGCGTACTTTCGTCTGCTTTTACTGTATATAGTTGATACAATCCAAGATCCATAACCCGTTTAGCTGCCGCAGCAGCAAGTGCCCACCGGCTTTCGTCATATTCCTGAGACACATAAAGCACATCGTCCGTAGAGCGTTTCCAGTTACCAAAATAGGAACCTGCCGCTGAACCTCCATTAAACAGTGGGCTGGCATGGATCAGTCTCAAGCGCGCAATTAGCGCATAAGCTGCACCCTTTGTAGGACGTCCAAAATCTAAAATTCCTACTTCTTTGGGCATCAGTTCGGCTGCTTTTTCAAATTCTCCGCAAACATATTCCATTGCTTCGTCGTAGGTAGCTCTCGGACGATCATAATATTCAAGCGATTCATTGGTATTAACAACTTCATCCTCCAGGATAATCGGAGGGCCATAATCCACCAGTAAGTTGTAGTAAGCATAGGCACGAATAAAACGGGTATAACCTTCAATCCGGAGCCTGTCTATAGTAGTAAAATCTCGGGGAGTATCAAGGTTTTGTAACACATTGTTTGCCTTACGGATAATTTTATAGTATTTGCCCCATTGGTTAAGGTTGGGGGAAGAATCGCCATAAAAATCGGCCGTTATCCTTCCGGTAGCAAAATCCATCCCATAATAGACATTGCTTGAACCGCCACCGGTTAATCCGTTAAATGCTTCATCTGCCGCCATAGGCCCCGGAGTATATCCAAACCTGACCGTTTGCGCTTCGTCAGAGAACATGTCTGCTGCGCCCCACATATATGCTTCAATATACCGGGCATTTACAAATGCTGAATCGATGTTAAACTCATCGTCAAAGTAATCGTCGATATTCAAATAATCTTTACATGATGTCGTCATCGCACATATCAAACCTACAACAGACGCTATCGATATTTTCTTTATAATTACAAATGCTTTCATTTCATTAAAATATTAATGTATTGCTATAAGTTTAAATAGACTTGTACCGCATAAGTAGTAGGAATCGGGTACTTTCGGCCGTTCCATACGGCTTGTTCCGGATCAAAAATTTTCACCTTGTCCCAGATATAAAGATTACTTCCTACAAGCTGTAAATCCATTGAAGACACACCTATGCGCTTCAATAAATTAGAACTAAGGTGATAATTCAATGTTACTTCCTGCAATCGAAGGTAACGTGAATCTCCTTCCCAAAAGGTTGATAACTGGCTATTGTTTGCATTATACCCGTATTGCAAACGCGGGAAACGGGCATCCGGGTTTTCAGCCAAAGCCGGATCTATACCGTGCTCCAGGGCATAATCCATGGGAATCCACCGGTTTTCAGGATCGGCAGCCATGGCAAGGACATTTCCCTGGTTTCCCTGGAAGAATGGCATATAACCCATTCCATTTACTTCTGTTTCTCCATTCACTGTGGTTGGCTGTCCAACATAAAAGAAGGAAGTCTTTCCTGTTCCTTTAAATAACACTCCTAGGGTTAGGTTTTTATACCGCACCTCACCACCAAAACCATACATTGTTAATGGATAATTACTGTGTGTTAATGGTACTTTGTCCATACTATTGATAATTCCATCACCATTTACATCCTTATACTTGATATCTCCGGGCATAACAGCTCCAAAGGTTTGTTGCGGACTGTATTTGATATCCTCTTCATCTTTAAAAAGCCCGATTGCCTGGTATCCCCGTATCGAATTGTAAGGAAACCCGTTATACTCCAAATATGGATATTCCAGATAGGCCTGTTCCCAATTCTGTACAGTGTTTTTGGAATAGGTGAAATTTCCTCTCAAGGTGATACCAAAGTTGGGCGAAATATTAGTAGAATAGCTGATGTTACCATCTGCACCTGTACTTTTCATACGCCCCACATTTGCATAGGGGCTGGAGATTACACCTACATATTCCGGAACCTGAACCCTTTTTTGGAATATACCATTTCGCTGGTCTTTGAAAAATTCAAGAACAAAATCTACCTTGTTTTTGAAAAGTTTACCTTCAATTCCTAAGTTCGATTTGATAGCCCTCTCCCATTCGAGGTTATCTGCACCGATACGGGTTTCTCCAATCGTTTCAATACCTGGCACACCCCAGATCGTCCCGGTTCCTTCGTTCACTTTAGTTAAATATGGGAAACGAATACTGGTGATACAGTCGTTACCCACAGTACCATAGGAAGCTCTTATTTTAAAGAAGTCAACCCAGGGAACAACCCTTTGTACAAATTCATAAGGAAACCTCTAAAAATTAAAAATCTACCAATCAGCCTATTATAATAGTAAATAGTATCTTAGGAGCATATTCTTATACAATGAGGACAAGATACAAAGCAACAGGGACAAACAG
>JBKEDN010000307.1:0-32300 GCA_047975435.1 Draconibacterium sp.
CTGTTTGTCCCTGTTGCTTTGTATCTTGTCCTCATTGTATAAGAATATGCTCCTAAGATACTATTTACTATTATAATAGGCTGATTGGTAGATTTTTAATTTTTAGAGGTTTCCTTATGAAAAAACTATTTTCAATCATTGTATTTGCAGCATCGCTGGCTTTGATGTCATTTTCAGGTGAACCTGACGGACATAAAATTCTGTTGGGAAACTGGAAATATCAGGTTACAACTGCTCCTCCAGGGCTTGACAGCGGAACACTTTCATTCTCCGAACAAGAAGGCAAACTGCTTGGAACAATAAAAACCATTGATGGCACCGAGCTGAATATGCAAGACCTGATTTTTGAAAAAGAACAACTCAGGTTTGGCGTAACCGTGGACTACAATTATGTGCTGGTAAAAGCAATGGTAAAGGGTAAAGAATTGACCGGAACGGTTGATTCTCCCGAAGGTGTGATGCAACTAAGTGCAAAAAAGGAAGAAAAGAAAGTATCAAAATAAAAAAGGCTCCATTCGGAGCCTCTTTTGTATTAATGACTATCTCTTTAGTTTGATTACTTCGCTTCCGGCAAGTAAAAAAGCACCTGTTCCGTAAACTTCCCAGCTTTCAGCTTTGAAATTCTTTTTCGGATCGGCACCAATTGGTTGACACCAGCCAACATGCCCGTCGTCCTGAATAAGGCCATTTAACCCGATCCAGGCTTTCTCAACTGCCGGCAAATATTTATCTGCATCAAGCAAGCCGTTGTTAATTCCCCAGGCCAGTGCATAAGTATAAAAACCTGATCCGCTGGCTTCTCCTCCCGGGTAAGAATCGGGGTCGAGCAAGCTTGAGCGCCAAAGCCCGTCCTCCTGCTGCAAAGCCAAAATACTTTCTGCCATCTCCTTAAAGTTGGTAACATAAAAATCGCGATTCGGATAGCTTTGCGGTAATTCAGAAAGAACGCGCACCAAACCTCCCATTACCCAACCGTTGCCACGCGACCAGAAAATTTTCTTACCGTTGGCTTCTTTCTTGGTTTTTATTCCGGGTTCGTTCCATTTGTACGACATATCGCGGGCATACAAGTGGTATTCCTTATCCCACAACAAATCGTAGCATTCTTTCCATAATTTGTCGGTTAACGCCAAATAATCATCGTTACCAAAGGTAATTCCCATTTTTACAAATGCAGGCGGAGCCATAAACAAGGCATCGCACCACCACCAGGTAATTTTATGCATTCCTTTTCCGGTATATGGTGTGTTCATAAATCGGGTCAACGTTTCCCGAAACGGCTCAATCATCTTTTTATCTCCCGACACACGGTACATATCAATGTAGGTTTGGCAAATAGCATGATCATCGGCGTGATGCAAACGTGGGCCCGGTTTCCATTCGTTTGCCTCCCCCATTTCGTTCATTGCTTTCCATATTTTTGGAGATTCAGTTGTTTCATACGCAGCAAAAACACCCGCATAAAATGCACCGTTTGTCCAGTCGTACAACTGATGTTTCGGATGTTTCAATTGCCAGTCCAGAGCCTTTTTCATCGTTTTTTTGATATACGAATCCCTGAAATATTTCTCATTGCTTTTATTGCCCGCAGACAACTGGCTAACAACAAGTAAAAGAATAAGGAGAGTTGAAAAGTATTTATTCATCTTATTAAAATTGTTTGTTTTCTTAAGGAATAAGATGGAACAAGTCTTGAGCACTCGAAACTCGTTTCATTCGTTTATAATTTTACAACAAAAATAGGTATCCCCCCGATCTATGCAAATTTATTCTGTAAATACAAGAAAAACCGGAGATTAATCTGAGGTAGAGAAATATTTTTATGAACGTAAACACCTCAAATACCCTCATACTCCTACTGATTTTCAATCTATTTAACCAAAATAATACTATAATACCTTTTTGTATTTTATAAAAATACACCGTAACTTGATGTTATAAATCATGCACTTAAGTTTTATAAAATGAACCTAACTCCACAGATTGATATCCCCACACTAAATGCCGAATCTATTGGAAATGTAATCAGTTCAAACTTTTTACTAATTATTTTTCTGATCATAGGAGTTATCATCAGTGCCATCGTATGTTATTTGGCATGCTCCTACCTGGTTATGCTTTGGAACCACTTTCTGGGGATCAAGGATTTTCAGGAAAATACAGATAACGACTACCATTTAGCCTGATTCCCAAGACAAAAAAGCCGGATTATTATGCCCGATGAAATACGTCTAACTCGCCATTTTCCCTTTCATCAACATATTTACAGCTTCCTGCAGCGAACCTGCCCTTGTTACATTTCCCGTATTTACAAAGTAAATAACGTCGGCATTGGCAATGGTATTTAAACGATGTGCAATAATTACCTTCGTTGTTGTCTCCGGTAGTTTTTGAAGAATTTCATCGAGCAACTGCTCTGTTACTGTATCAATGTTTGCCGTAGCTTCATCCAGGATCAACAAATCTGGTTTCCGGAGAACTGCCCGCATAAATGCAATCAACTGTTTCTGGCCTAAGCTGATTCCATCACCCGAAACATCAACTTTCGTATCCAGGCCTTTTTCAAAACGCTGAAGCAAGCTCTCCAAACCGGTATCTTTAAAAGTTTGCATCAGATGTGTGCTGTCGATTTCTTTCAGCTCGCTGTTTCCGTAGAGAATATTTTCGCGTATGGTTCCGCTAAACAAAAAGGGATCCTGCAAAATAAACCCGATCCGTTTTACCCTCTCTTCCGGATGAAAAGAACGAATGTCTTCACCATCCAGCAATATCTGTCCTTTTGTAGGATCATAAAGTCTGGCAATTAATGATGCAGTAGTTGTTTTTCCGCCACCGGTTGGGCCAACAAAAGCATAGGTTTTTCCTCTGCGTAAATCAAAGTTAATCCGATGCAACACTTCATTTCCGTTGGGATATGCAAAAGAAACATCACGAAATGAAAGCAAAGTTGCTGAATCGTCAGCTGCCTGTGCGTCAATTTTAGGCATGTTATTTTCCAGATCAATAATTTTCCGGATACGCTCCCAGGCTGCCAGCGCCACCTGGTAAGTTGACCACAAGGAAGCCATTTGCCGAAGCGGGTTGTAAAAACTGTTTACGTAAGCTATAAAACTAATCAGCAATCCAACGGTAAACTGTCCGATAGAGATAAAATAAATACCCAGCGTTAGAACAACCAGCAATCCTAGGTTTGAAAAAAGCGAATAAACCGGCAAAAACATGTGGTTTGCAATTCCGGCTTTTATGGAAGCCTGGTAATTTTCGCGATTTACCTGTGCAAACCGTTTTCTGAAATAATCGCGACGGTTAAAAGCCACCACCACTTTAAAGTTATTCAGGCTCTCCTGTACTTCTGAACTAAGGCTCCCGACCGTTTTTAAACTCTCGGCGTTTTTTCGTTTTACCCACGGCAAAATCAGTTTGGTAAATACCCAAATAATTAAAGCCGGTAAAAGTGCTGCCAGGCCAAGTTTCCAATGAATGGAAACCAGAAAAACGGCAGATCCGACCATGATCAGGATGATGCGAAGAAACTGCATCAGCGATTGTGCAAAAAACTGGTTAATTTTTTCGGTATCGTTGTTTATCCTCGAAATAAGGTCTCCTGTTTTATTCTGGTTGAAAAAATCGTAAGGTAATTCCTGGAGTTTTTGAAACACCGAATTACGAAGAGTAAATAACATCCTCTGCCCTACCGATCCCATCAACCTGGTTTGCAAATAACCTGCAAACAGGGCAATTACATAGGCGCCAAGTAACACTGCTCCATTGATAAGCACGCCGTGAAACTTGCTGGTTTGAATGTAATTATCAACAGTATTTCCGATAATAATGGGGCCAATCAGGTTCAGGATGGCTGTAACAAGCATAGCAACAAAGGCGATGAATAAGGTTTTCTTCTCCTCCACCATATGTCCAACAAGGCTTTTTATTGACTTTAAGCCCGGCTTTTTCTTTCGTTTTTCGTCGGTTGCTGTATTTAAATTATAATTCATTTACTCATTAACTAGTTTGAAATTTATCCTGCTGAAGTATCGTGACCCATTTCATAATGACTGGTACTTTTCTGCGACTCGTATATCTGAACATATTCGGGAGAAGTTGATTGCAGGGTTTCGTGCCTCCCTGAAGCTACCACCTCACCTTCCATCAATAAAATAATCTGATCAAAATTGCGTACCGGACTTATCTTCTGTGTAACCGAAATCAATGTTAAATCCGGGTAATTCCGGCGTACATTTTCCAGGATACGCTGTTCTGTTTGCGAATCAACACGGGCGGTAAAATCATCCAGAAGTAATATTTCAGGATTCAGAGCCAAAGCACGGGCCAGCATTATCCGCTGTTTCTGCCCTCCCGAAAGACTGGTCCCGCGTTCCGAAACCAGGGTATCCAGTTTTGCCGGTAAGATTTCTATAAAATCTTTAAGCTCGGCGGTTTCAATTGCTTTCTGCAAAAAGGCATCGGTTACCGTTTCACTAAAAGCAATATTCTCGCGCAGGCTCATGTTAAACATTACACTATCCTGAAACACAAAACCGATTTGATTGTGAAAAGTTTCCTTATTGTATTTTGTCACATTGGTTTTGTCAAACAAAATCTCTCCTTCGTTTGGTTTTATTAAACCGGTTAACAAATAAAGCAGTTGTGTTTTTCCGGCTGCAGTAGGCCCCATTACCGCCGTACGCGAACCGCCTTTTATCGTAAACGAAACATTCTTCAACGCCGGCTTGTCGTCGTAAAAAACAGATACGTTTTTCAGTTCAATATTGCCTTCCAGCTTCTTTTCAATGGTGCCCGTATCGGCCGTTTCTTTTGCATGCAATACCGATTCAATTCGTTGATACGATGCCGATGCCTGTGCCATCATATTGCTGATAAAACCGATGACAATAATCGGGAAAACCAAAATAGTGACGTAACTGTTAAAGGCGGCAAAATCGCCTAAAGAGAGGTTCCCCGAAATTACCAAATGCCCTCCCAAAACAAGAATCGACAGTGTTGCCAGGTTTGCAAAAAAGGTAATTAAGGGAATAAGTGTTGCAAAAAGCGTTACAATGGAAATACCAACATCGCGGGCTTCGCCACTGGCGTTTATAAATTTCCGGTATTCGGTTTGTTGCGAATTAATAACACGAATAATCGCGGCACCAAGAATGCTTTCGTTAATTACTTTATTGAGCCAGTCAACCACCTCGCGGCTGCGAACAAACTGTACCCTCAGCTTTTTAAGAATAACATAAAAGCTAAGCCCCACCGAAGGTATTAACAACAGCACCAGCAAGGCCAGCTTCCAGTTAATTATTAATAAAAAAACGGAAGTTCCAATAATCATAAAAAGCGACGAAACGATGGAGGAAACACCATTCGAAACAAACATTTTTACGGCATCCATATCAGATGTCAGGTTGGTCAGTAGTTTCGATGGGTTTGCCTCAAGCACAAAGGCATAGCTTTGTTTCGATATTTTATCTGAAAGTTGTTTCCGAAGATCAAAGCCCACCTTTTCGGAAGCATAGGTTTGCACTACAGTTTGTAAAACAGAAAACATGAAAATTATTGCATCGGCAATAATAAACTCTACAAGAATGCTGTTTAGCACATAATTTACGGCCGATTAAGCATCTATTCCGTGCGAAATAATTTTTGGGATTTCCAGGTTGGCCGCATTGCCCGCCAGGGTAAAAACAATCAGCAAAGCGATCATCTTTTTATATGGCTTCAACAACTTGAACATACCCATTCTGCTGCCGCCCGTTTTTTTGTTATCTGCTTTTGTTTTTGCTGTCATTTATTTTTGTTGTTCTGCAAAGTAAATTAAATTGATGTGCCCTTGGCTACAAAACAAATAAAGTTGAATAATCACACACTGATTTAATCCTTAAAAAAAGATTTTCAGAAACCCTTTTTACGATTCAGCTTTAAAAACCATTTGCACGGATAAAAGTTCAGGAAAATATTTTCCAGGAAAATGTAGAAAAACAAATAACCTGAGCTCCTGTCTAGTTGTCCATTTTTTGCTGGTACAACCTTTTCATGTTACGGTGAAAACGATTGATAATTTGAGCATGAACATAAGGATACAATTTATCGCGCGGCTTTACACGGCTGTGATAGAAACTCAGGTGAGTTATCAAGGTATTTCCTTTTGCGGTAGGTTCAAAAATCAGTTGTTGCTTGCCTTCTGTCTCGTTACCTTTCAGGTAGCTAAACTCAATTATTTTGTTCTTTTCATCAACCCGGGTAATTTCGAAAGCCATAGCAATGCTTTTTATCCCAAATAAAATATTAAGATTGAGGTTCACTATCAAACCGGGAATCACTGCATTAACTTTATCTCCCACGTAAAAAATGCTGTCGGCGTGCCTTGAATAAGCAAAGCCATAATGGATTTTACGGGTACTCCAGGAACGTTGCAAACCAGAATTTACATAAGCATCCCAGACCTTGTTAACACTATCTCTTATCAGAAACTCACGATCAATAATGTTGTAATCTTTTACGCTTTGTCCGGGATTTAACGAGGGTTGAATCTCTTCGAAGGTTTCGATTCCGCTATCCATTTGCCGGTTAATGTATTTGATAACCGCCGGGTACTCGATTTTAGAGGTGTCAACATCATCCAGGCGAACCTGTGCTGAACCACTAAAACCAAATAGTAAAACAAAAATGATTATATAAGCTGACCGAAGAATATTCATTACAAACAAATAGCGCTATCCAAAAAACAAGCACCAAATATAGATAAATATTAACGACTGGCAAGCTTACTTTCAAACATGCAGTTGAATAAACTTTTCAACCCGAGCAAGCAGTTAAAGATGAAGTTTTTTACTTAGGCTTTCTTTGAATTTGAGACTAACGGGCAATTTGAAATCACCAATTTTAACAAGGTTTCCTTCAAGATATTGTACTTTATTCACAGCAATTACATAGGATTTATGAATGCGTTCGAAACGGGAAAAAGGCAGTTCACCGATAAACTCCCTGAGGGTACCATGAACGGTAAGCGTTTGGTTTTCGGTAACAAAACGAACATAATCTCCCCGGGCTTCAAAGTACAGAATATCATCAAGCTCAATCCGGTAATCCTTTTTATCGGCCCGAAGCATGATATGTGTTGACGCGTTGTTTTCCCGGTTAGAAGAATAGCGTTCTACGGCGCGGTTCACTGCTGTTCTGAACCGTTCGAACGAAACAGGTTTTAGGAGATAGTCCACCGCATCAATTTCAAAACCTTCCAAAGCATATTCGGGATAGGCTGTAACGAGAATAAACAAAGGCGGTTCTTTCAGGCTTTTTACAAAACTGATCCCGCTAAGTTTAGGCATATTTATATCCAGAAAAAGCAAATCGGCTTTTTGCTCCGAAAGCAGCTGTCCGGCTTCCAGTGCATCGCGGCACATGCCCAGCAAATTTAGCTCGGGGCATAGCCTGGCAAAGTCGCTTAAAACATCCTGCGACAAAGGCTCATCATCAATTATCAAACAATTTAACTGCATAGCTTAGTCGATTTCAATTTGTAAATCTACATTAAAAGTTTCGCCCTTATCTGCAATTTTCAGGCTATGCTTCCCGGGATAAAGCATCTCCAGCCGTTTACGCACATTATCAATTCCAATTCCACGGTAACGATCGTCGGTATTGCCTACTGATTTTCCCTTGCTGTTTACCACTTCCAGCTTTAATTTATGACCGGTAAGTGTCAGTAAAATATCTACAAAAGCATGGTCGGCACCTCCTTTCAACCCGTGTTTAAAACTATTCTCCACAAAAGGAAGAATAAGCATCGGGGCAATCACTTTTTCTTTTACCTCTCCATCAACTTTTAGCATGATTTTATGCTGTTCGTCGGTGCGCAGGTTCTGAAGTGTGATGTAATTCCGGATCATTTCGATTTCTTTTTCGAGGGGAATAAAATCGCCGTCCGAATCGTAAATAATATGCCGCAGCAAATCGCTCAACTGTACAATTTTTTCGGGCACTTCTTTCGAGTTTTTTCGCGCCAGGCTGTAAATACTGTTGAGCGAATTAAAAAGAAAGTGCGGGTTAATCTGCGAACGAAGCGCTTTCAATTCCGCCTTATTCCGTTCAGTTTCTATTTCCTGAAGGCGAAACCAGCCACGCGCCAACCGCAACAAACTGGTGGCAAACAAATAAACAATAAAATACAGCGAGATGTCCCAAAATCCGTAAAAGGCAATAAAATAATAGCCTTCAAAAAGGTAATCGATCCACTTGTTAAAAAGCATCAGGTAAAAACCAGAACCCAGCGCAACCAACAACACAATTAACAAGGCGTATAAAATATACCGGCCTCTTTCGAGAAAAAACGGAAACAACAAACGCAGGTTGATATAAACCACTGTCACAATAGGAATGTGAAAAATGGCAGCATAAATCAGGTCGATGGTTTTTATTTCGGCCGAAACTTTCAGTACGTTGGTCAGAATTAGAAACGACAGGCACCAGAATAAAAGGTGCTGAAAAATGCGGTTTCTGATCAGCTGACTGAAATATTTTTTAAAGGTTTGCCACATGCTATTTTTTTCGGTGCAAAACTACTTCCAGCCCATCCTCAAAGGCTTCCTCCGAATTTACATATTTTGTAACAAATTTCTGAAGTTCCTGTGGTTTGGCTGTGAGCAGGATAAACTCATCGTTAGCTTCGTGATGTATCCTGATTTTATTTTCGCGGATCAAATCTTCCAACCAGTCGGGATCAAACCAGCGAATCTTTAATACGTCTTCTTCCACCTCTAACTTTGCAAACGTATGTACCGGAATAACGTGAAATGTAGAAAGCTGGAATTCACCATTATTGGGGTAATCCTTTAAATAAAAATCGAGAAAATATTGCCCGGATAGTTTAATAATAGTAACAAGAAAAGTGGATGTTATTTCTTCGCCATTCTCTTTCGACCGCAGTGTTAAAACGTACCCACAACTATCTTGTTCCTTATTATTATTATCGACATACGGATGAACAAAGTTCCACACTTCCTCATCTTCGTTAAATTTCACTGACTGATCTTCGCTTTCAAACCATTCACCCGTTAAAATATCGTTTGCAAAAAGATCTTTTTCGGTATAAAGCGGGTAAAACGAATAAACCACACACCCCGAAAAAAAGAGGGCAAGGATTGCAAGCGGTAAATAAATTTTGCGTTTCATCTGTACAATTTTTTTGATTTTTAATTACAAACCAAATGTAAACAGTAAATCTAACTGCAAAGAATTTTTTCGTTATGATGGTGTTTTTTGTCGTTGAGATAAAAAGTGATGTCAACTTTGAGTAAGAGCTTCACTATTCAAACCAAATGTCTTTTAATTCGGCATTCTGAATATATTTCAGAATTCAAATAACCTGAAGATTATTGTAAAAGATACTGAATCAAGTTCAGGACGACGTGCACAAGAGAACTAAAAGCCAGTCATAAAAAAACAAAAAACCGATCTTTATTCAAGACCGGTTTCTTAATCTATTTTCGAATTTGATTTTTTATCATTAAAATCCTAATGTTTGTGGCAACCAAAGTGAGATTTCGGGAATATAAGTTACCAGCATCAAAGCCACAATCATAACGGCAAACATCGGCAATAACGGTTTAATAACCGTTTCAATTTTTACTTCGCTCACACTACACCCGATAAACAGCAAAGAACCTACGGGCGGTGTTCCCAGCCCCACACTCAGGTTCAGAACCATAATAATTCCAAAGTGAATAGGATCGAGCCCCAGGTTGGTAACAATTGGAAGGAATATAGGTGTGAAAATCAGTACCGCCGGAGTCATGTCCATAAATATACCTACAAACAACAAAATCAGGTTGATGATCAGCAGGATCACAAACTTATTGTCGCTAAGTGCAAGCAGCGCTTCGCTCACATT
Source organism: Draconibacterium sp. (assembly GCA_047975435.1). GTDB lineage: Bacteria > Bacteroidota > Bacteroidia > Bacteroidales > Prolixibacteraceae > Draconibacterium. The sequence goes on from JBKEDN010000307.1 coordinate 9,893, forward strand.
TTGCGGAATATTTTCGTAAGCCATAATCCACGACAAGCCAATACAGGTTGCTACCAGCAACAATACAAAAGCGGTGGTTTTTACAGAGCGAAGAATAACATCGGGCAAATCTTTCCACGACAATTCGCGGTAAATAAAAGCCAGAACCAGTGCGTAAAGCACGGCCACTGCCGAAGCTTCTGTTGCGGTAAAGAAACCGGCCACAATACCACCGATAACAATCACGAGTAACATTAAACTGGGCAAGGCATTCAGAAAGATTTTCAATGCGTTTTTTGCTCCTTGCCTGTGCTTGCTGGCATAATATCCGAATCCTGCGACAAAAACCGCTGCCAGTCCTCCGTAAATGGCAGTTGCTGCTCCCGGGGAAACAAGTGATTTTACTTTATATATGCCAACTATAACCAGGACAAGAGCCACCAGAACAGCCAAAAACCTGGACACATTCCGAACCATTCCTTTCATGCCAAAATGCTTGTAAGAGAACATGGCCAATGCCATTCCCATAATTCCAAGCCCGGTTAAAATACCCGGGGCATAACCTGCCAGGAAAAGAGCAGTAATTGAAACTCCCCCGCTGGCCAGCGAATAAACAATTAAAATATTACTGGGAGGGATTGAAAGCCCCGTGGTAGCGGAGGTAATATTCACCGCGGCACTAAAGTTTTTATCGTATCCTTCCTTGTTTAACTCGGGCATCATAATACTTCCGATTGCAGAAGCCGAAGCAGCTGCCGAACCGGAAATAGCCCCAAATAACATATTGGCAAAAACATTTACAAAAGCCAGACCGGCAGGCCACCGGCCCACCAGAACACGCGCAAAATTAATCAGCCGGATGGCTATTCCACCTTTGTTCATGATGTTTCCTGCCAATATAAAAAAAGGTATTGCCAGCAGTGCAAAACTATCAAGCCCGGTTGCCATTCGCTGCGCGAAAGTGGTTGCAGCTGGCAGCGGCATGATGGTTACCAACATGGTTAGAATACCGGATATGCCAATACTAAAGGCGATTGGAACTCCGATTACCAATAAGAATATAAAACTTACTACGAGTACAATTACACCAAGAAATTCCATTAGTCTTCAATATTTAGGTTAAGTGAATTATCGATTGAATAATAAATAATGAGTAGCCCGCTGACGGGAACTACCAGGTAAACATAGCCAAGGGGCAATGCCAAAGCAGCCGAATTAACTTCGAGGTAGAAACGTGTGTACACCAGCCAAACACCGCCTATCACCATCACAAAAAGAGCAAATACTCCAACAATAGAATTGATGATGATCTGCATTCTACGCTTTTTTTCACCTTTCATCTTTTGCAACAATAAATCGATGGCCAGGTGTTCGTTTTTACCGGCCACATACGCAGCCCCGAGTAAGCCGACCCAAATCAGCAGAAAACCTGCTAACTCATCGGTAAACGAACTGGGTGCGGAAAGAACGTAGCGACTAAATACCTGCCACAATACGTCGATGACCAGAATACTCATCAGGGCCACCAAAACGATTTCTATAATCTTATCAATTTTTTGTCTCATAGTTTAGTAACGGATTAAAGGTTAGTCTTCAACTGCTTCAATTCTTTTGATCAGGTCACCTAATACTTTGTCTTTTTTATATTTATCCAAAAGTCCCTGAACTTTATCTGCAAATAATTTCTTATCCGGATAATTGATTTTTACACCAGCTTCCTGAACTATCCTCAAAGATTCTTCTACTGATTCAGCCCAAAACTTCCGTTCAACAGGCACCGATTCATCGGCAGCTTCCTGCAACCATTTTTGCTCCTGTTCGGTAAGGCTGTCCCATACTTTAGTACTAATAATCAACACATCCGGAACACAGGTATGCTCGTCGAGCGAATATTCTTTACAAACTTCGTAATGATGTGAGGTATAAAGACTTGGCGGGTTATTTTCAGCTCCATCAACTACTCCACTCTGAAGTGCAGTATATAATTCTCCCCACGAAATTGGCGTTGGCGAACCACCCAGTGCTTTTACCATTTCCATGGCGCTCTGGCTTTTCATTACCCTTATTTTCAACCCATTTAAATCATCCGGAGTATTAATTGGTTTGTTGATGGTGTAAAAACTACGAAAACCGGCGTCGTAAAAACAAAGTCCGCGAATCCAGTATTCTTCGGTACCCAGCAACAACTCTTTGCCAATTTCTCCGTCAAAAACATTAAAAGAATGTTCTTTTGATCTGAAAATATAAGGTAGGCCAAGTGCTTTAAACTTTGGGGTGAAACTTTCCATTACAGCAGCCGAAACTTTTGTAATGGCCAGGCTCCCTATTTGCAGTAATTCCACACATTGCTGCTCCGATCCCAGCTGCCCGCTGGGATAAATATCGATGGTAAGTTCGCCGTTTGATTTTTCGGCTAAACGTTTTGCCATAAACTCCATTCCCTTGTGAACGGGATGTGTCGGGTCAAGTCCGTGTGCCAGTTTCAGCACTTTGTGATGACCGGCATTGTTACATCCCATAACAATCGTGAGAGAAAGTAAGGCAATAATTATTCTTAAAGGTTTCATCTTCATTGGTTTAAAGTTTGATGATTTTACAATCAGCGAATGTAACTATGATTTTAACTGCTGAATAATCTGTAATGCTTCAGTACATTTTTTGGTAATGTAACCATAATTTTTTTCTGCCAAAACTTCTTTCGGAAATAATTGCGAGCCCATTCCCACGCAGGTTACACCGGCATCGAACCAGAGTTTCAGGTTAGCCTCATCGGGCGAAACACCACCCGTTGGCATAATGCTGGCCCACGGCATGGGTCCTTTAACGGCTCTTACAAAGCTTGGTCCTCCTACCTGTGAACCGGGGAAGATTTTAACCACCTCGGCACCCAGTTCGTGGGCGCGGCCAATTTCGGTTACCGAACCGCATCCGGGGCTCCAGGCAATTTTTCGTTTGTTGCAAACTTTTGCAGTGCCTTCGTCAATCAGTGGAGACACGATAAAATTAGCACCGTTTGCGATGTATAATGCGGCCGTTGCCTCGTCGATAATGGAGCCAACGCCCATAATCATTTCGGGGCATTCTTTAATGGCCCACTTTGTTACTTCGGTAAATACCTCGATGGCAAAATCGCCACGGTTGGTAAACTCGAACAAACGAACCCCACCATCGTAACAAGCTTTTACCACATTTTTACACACTTCTGCGTCTTTATGATAAAACACCGGCACCATCCCGGTTGCTTTCATTGTTAACGCTACTTCTATTCTTGAAAATTGAGCCATAATTAAGCCCCCTCTATCTCCCCCAAGGGGGAGGACTGGCGGAGCAACCAGTTTTTATAGTTTCTTGATTCAACATAATTTTATACTCATCCAAAGTCCCCTTTTAGGGGATTTAGGGGCATTACCTGTCAACGCGGGCGCTGCCGCCGCCAATTATTTTTTCTACTTCCGGTAAAGTGGCCATGGTTGTATCGCCGGGCGTTGTCATGGCCAGTGCACCGTGTGCCGCGCCATATTCAACGGCTTTGGCTCCGTCGTTAAACTCCAGGAAACCATAAATCAGCCCCGATGCAAAACTGTCGCCACCGCCAACACGGTCCATAATCTCCAGATCTTCGCGGTGTTGCGCTTCATGAATTTTGCCTTCGTAGTAACAAATGGCACCCCACGAATTTACGGTTGCCGTTTTTACGGTACGCAAAGTAGTTGCAATAGCCTGGAAATTAGGAAATTCTTTGATCGCACTCTTGATCATGTTTTTGTAGCCGGATAAATCCAGTTCTTTCAGATTTTCATCGTTACCTTCAATTTCCAGCCCCAAACAGGCTGTGAAATCTTCTTCGTTACCGATCATCACATCCACGTATTTGGCGATTTCGCGGTTTACTTCCTGTGCTTTGGCTTCACCGCCAATGGCTTTCCACAACGACGGACGGTAATTTAAATCGTACGAAACAATGGTGCCGTACTTTTTTGCAATTTTTACGGCTTCGATAACCGTTTCGGCTGCCGTTTCGGAAAGGGCTGCAAAAATGCCACCGGTGTGTAGCCAGCGAACGCCAAGTGTTCCGAAAATATATTCCCAGTCGATATCGCCGGGTTTTAATTGCGAAGCTGCAGTATTTCCACGGTCGGAAACACCTTTTGCGCCGCGGATACCAAAACCCCTTTCGGTGAAATTCAATCCATTGCGAACCGTGCGGCCACAACCATCGTAAGGTACCCATTTTACAAATTGGGTATCGAGGCCGCCCTGCAACATAAAGTCTTCTATTAAAGCGCCCACTTCATTGTCGGCCAGTGCGGTTATTATCGCTGTTTTCTTGCCAAAGCATCTTCTGAGGCCACGCGAAACATTGTATTCGCCACCGCCTTCCCAGGCCCTGAACTGACGGGTTGTTCTGATACGGCCTTCTCCCGGATCGAGCCGTAACATTACTTCTCCCAGCGAAATACAATCATAAGTACACTCAGACGTTGATTTAATCTTCATTTTTGCCATGATTTAGTTTTTTATGCAATCGATTGCAAAAATAGCAGTTCATCACAGATTTCTGCCTAAAACGATTGCCGCGAACAGCTTATTTACTAAAACTTAAAATACTCTTTTGCATTATTGAAACTGATGTTTTCAACCATGGCACCCAGCAATTCCATATTGTATGGGATTTCACCGTTTTCAACATCGTTTCCGATCAGGTTACACAGCGTTCTTCTGAAATATTCGTGACGGGTGTATGACAGGAAACTCCTTGAATCGGTTAACATCCCGATAAAACGGCTCAAAAGTCCAAGCGCCGAAAGTGAATTCATTTGCTTTTCCATGCCGTCTTTCTGATCGAGGAACCACCAGCCCGAACCAAACTGAATTTTTCCGGGAACAGAACCGTCCTGAAAGTTTCCGATCATGGTAGCAATCAGTTCGTTATCGCGTGGATTAAGGTTGTACAAAATCGTTTTGCTGAGCCGGTCTTCCAAATCGAGGCGGTTCAAGAGTTTCGACAAGGGACGGGCTACTTCAAAGTCGCCAATCGAATCGAAACCGGTATCCGGGCCGAGTTTGTTAAACAAACGGGTATTGTTGTTCCGTAAGGCGCCAATGTGAAATTGCTGTGTCCAGCCACGCGAATGATCCATAATTCCAAATTCGTACAACATGGCCGACTGGAATTTCATAATCTCTGTATTGTCGAGATCTGCTCCTCCCCTTATCTTTGCAAAAATCTGCTCAATTTCGGTAGCCGAAAAATCTTCGGCGATTACGGTTTCAATACCGTGGTCGCTCAGTCGGCAACCATTTTCGTGGAAAAATTGATGACGATTATCGAGTGCCGCCATTAAATCTTCAAACGAGGCAATATTCATATTTGCAGCCTCTTCCAGTTTATTAATGTATTCGTTATAAGCTTTGGTGTTTTCCACCGCCATGGCTTTGTCGGGCCGCCATGCAGGCAAAACCTTTGTTTCAAAACCATCGGCCTTTATCGCGCGGTGATATTCCAGCGAATCAATCGGGTCATCAGTAGTACAAATGGTGTGTACATTGGCTTTTTTAATGATGCCGCGACATGAATATTCGGGTGTTTGCAACTTGGCATTACATTCGTCCCAGATTTCTTTTGCCGTTTCGGGACTGAGTAATTTTTCTACGCCAAAGAAACGTTTCAGTTCCAGGTGTGTCCAGTGATACAGCGGATTACGCAGTGTGTGCGGAACCGTTTCTGCCCACTTTTCAAATTTCTCCCAGTCGCTGGCGTCACCGGTGCAGTAACGCTCGTCAACACCGTTGGTACGCATGCCGCGCCATTTGTAATGGTCGCCATACAACCAGATTTCGGTGATGTTATTAAACTGCTTGTCCTCTGCTATTTCTTTTGGGTTGATGTGACAGTGGTAATCAAAAATCGGCATTTTAGCCGCATGATTATGGTATAATTCCTTTGCAACATCGCTTTGCAAAAGAAAGTCTTTGTCCATAAATGGTTTCATAATGAAGAATTAAGCCGGAAGTCGGCAGCCCGAAGTCCGGAGTTATACTATAAATCGAATAATCTTTTTAAATGACGCTCGTAGATGTTCTCTTCTACACAACCGCCAACTACTTCGGCATTCTTTTTCAGCAGATCGGTATAAGTTTCGCCCAGCTCGGCCGCCACTTTGTATCCTACGTGAATTAACTGGCGGAAATTAGGGTTGTAATCGGCGTGCCCTGGAATGTGGCGCAGGGTATTTCCATATTTCTCGCCCGACCAGCCTTCTACTTCTTCCACTGTTGGAAGCTGGCTGTCGTCGATATCAATCACATCGGCATAAGGTCCGCAGAGTTCATCTTTGCGAGCCAGTGCTTTTTTGTAAATGTCTTTGGCCACTGCCAAACCTTCGTCGCCTGAAATGGCTAAACCAATAACTTCTTCGAGCCAGGTAGTTCCGGCCGTTTTAACGTGCAGGCCTTTATCGTGTTTTTTAATGATTTCGGCCATAATCGGGTAAATGGTGAATTTATCGGAACCCGAGTGAACACTCAGTTTCAGATCGGCCGGCAAACCAAAGTTTTTTACCGCATAATCAATCACCATCAAATCCTGTTCAAATTCTTTGGCAAATTGAACAGTATCACCCACATAATCAACCCCTTTATTAAAACGGCCTGTAAATTTTGGTGCAATGGTTTGTGCAGGAATACCTTCGTCGGCAATCATTTTCAGAATAAAAAACATATCCACCGGTGTTTGTGGCGATTCCACCTCGTCCATCGAAACTTCGGTTACAAAATTACCCACACCTTTGCTTTCTTTAATATGACTGTAAATTTTTCCGGCCTCTTTAATGGCTGCCAGAAATTTTGTTGCCACCTCATCTAAAAGCGCATCGCTGATTACAATCGGCTCGTCGATTCCGGGAATCTGAACTTTGCCGCCAAAAGCTGCGCACGATTTTTTAAAGGCTGCAACTTCTTCAGCCGTGCTCTCGTTGCCGATGTACATGGCCACGTCGAGTGTAAAAAAGTCGCAGTGTGCAATAAAACGATCCACATTGCTCAGGTTGATGTGGTCGGCATCTACACAATACGGGCCTTCCCAGCCCAGGTTTTTAACGGCGGCATCGGCTTCAATGCGCGTGCCTTCCGGCTCTGAATGTACGATCTGATGTTCGCGGTTCGACTTGTTCCAAACGGGTGTAATTTCTACGCCCTCTGAAGTTGCAATAATAAGAGCACTTAACTGTGCTTCGCCTTGATGATTGAAGCGGTCTCCCACTCCAAAACTGTATTTTCCCAGTTCCATTTTTACGCTTTGTTTGATACTTTTATTGATCCGGATTTGATTTCCGTGTACGTGCACGAAAATAGAAACATATTTTGAATCTAACAAGAAAAGAATGTTAAGTGACCTCTTTTAAATACAAAAAATTAAAACAGTATCAACAAAAGAATATCACTCATATTCTCAAAATAAACCTGTAAATAAAAAAGATTTTACAGTTCGTGAGCAATGCCTCAACGCACAATTCCGGACAAAGGTTAATTCCTGAAACTAAATTTTCCGGGAAAGGCTTTCTCAATCTTCTTCCCGCCTAAGTTTTCCAACCACCCTGTAAATTGTTCCATCGTTGCCAATTCCTTCAACAATATAAGTATAAGTAGTTACCGGGTCGGCAGCATAAAAACTCACGGTAGTTTGATCGCCCGCCCCCACACTAATTTGTGGATTCCAGTAAACCGTAGAACGCATATCGGGCTGTTTGTTGATGCGAATGGAATCGATTTCATATTTGGGGACATAAAATTCCACGGGTTTCTGATATCCAAGCGGCATTATCTTTTTCACCCCTTTCAACTCGTACTCGAATTGTCCGCCTTCTTTCAATTCTATCATTATTACTCCGCCGCCGCCGCCACGCCGGCTATAAACAGCCGCACCCGGTCCAACCACCACAGCAATATGATCAATATTATCGGAATAAAGATCGCGCATATCATCAAGTGTCTGATCCATTCCGTCAACAAAAATCTCTGCCGGCCCTGTTCCCCGCGCCAGATATACGTTGCTGTTTTCAATACGCGCAACACCGGGCAAACTTCGAATCACCAGTTCCATCGAAAGCGACGTGGGAAACATTGCCGCCATTCGTTCCTCGTCGTAAACGCTACCCGACAAACCGTATTTGGTTTCCAGTTCGTGTTTGGTTTTATCGGCGGCATCCACACGAATTTCATCAAGTACAATCATTTTTCCGCCGTCTTCGTAATACACGCGTTCGGTAGCATTTTTTAGTGTTTCGCCTGTAAAACCGGTCTTTTCCTCGGGTATAACCCCCAAATGACTAAACGATGGAAACGTATCTTTATCAAACTCAATAATTCCCGCAGGCTCTTGCTTAATGTTGGTAAAGCGCTGTGCCTGAACGGTAAAAACAGTACTGTCAGGAAAATCAAGTTCATTAAAAATAAAATGGTTATCCTCGTCGGTGAATGTAGAAGCCGATATGAAGGGATCAACCGACAATGCAGTTATTTCAGTCGTTTTCTTTCGCTGCAAAAGCATTTTGTCATACTTTCCTGAAAGCGTTTGCCCCAGCTCCAGGTAATGCTGAGCCGGAGGAATACCTCTTTGCAACAGTTCGTTCACATCAAACCGCTTCCATCCTTGTGTCATCATCAGCAAATCGAGGTAAAAATTGGTACTGTCGGCATTGTTCAAAAAGTAGAACCCCGGATTTTCGATGTATCCTTTTAGATCAGAACTTAACAAAAGGGTTGAATAAATATTATCGCTTAACGAATCGGTGTCAACAACCAGGTCGTCGGTTACCGCCATTGAAAAACTTCCCGAATGCCCAATTGAATCTTCAGCAGGCAACGCTAATTTGAGCGAAATAAGCTCACGTTTCCCGTAGTTTGACTTATCGGGCTGAACCGAAAAACGTGCCGTTGAATCGCTTTTCACAAATACCATTCTGCTTGAAACCGCCTGTTTCTTATCGTTTAGCAAAACAAAATCGATGATTCCTTCCGGAAAAATTTTCTTTGGAATTCTGTATAATGTATTTTCCAGTAGCTGTGTAAACAGCAACAACTCACCCGAATGCGCCATCAAATAATAAGAACCAACTGCTTCCATGTTTTGCTGACGAACGTTGACCAAAAGAGACCCTCCCTTTTCTGAAACAGCCAATGCAGCGCCTACTGAAAGATGCTCTGGAAGCGGAACAGTAATCGTATGATTGTCTGCATCTTTTATCAGGGCGTGGTATTCTTCGCCCTCCTCCGGAATCATATAAAATGTTCCCATCCCCAGATGCAGGCTTGATAAAGTGGCAACAGTGTCATTCTTACTATTTAATACAAGCCCCCATATCTTTCTCGAATATCCGTCGCGTCCGATGGCTTTAAAAGTTACCCGGTTCCCAACACCTTCTATCAGGTCTCCCCCTTCGGGAAAAAACTGCACATCAAATTCATTTTCATCAGCCTTATCCAAAAAGAACTTTGTAGAATATTCTTCATCACTGTCTTCAAAAGCCACTTCAATAAACTGATTTGCCGAAGCGGTATTGCCACCGTCAAAATCAAAACTTATTTTTCCATCTTCCCCGGTTTTTCGTTTCAAAACTTCGGCTTTCGAACTTTCCAGGTGCAGAGTACACCGAATACGCGTATTGCTTACCGGTTTGCCTTTTTTATCGGCAAAATAGATACTTGCTGTTTTTTTGCCCGTTTCGTCTTCGGTGATTTCTATTTTCGAACTCACCCTGAAGGGCTGTAAGTTACCGATATGAATGGACTTGTAAAAAGCAAAGTCGAGGCCTGTATTTAGCATCCAGGAGGTATAAGCACGTATAAAATAACTTCCATCGGGCAAGCTCTGGTCCAGTTTTATGTTTCCGCTGAAAACATTGTCGGTTCGCTTAATCTTTTTTCGATATACCAAAGAATCGGCCTGATCGAACAGTTCCACATAAATAAAATTGCTCAAAGTAGCCGGAAGATGTCCGGTAGCCGTTACCAAATAAGCTCTGAACCAGATGGTTCCTCCCGTTGAATAGGTGTTCCGATCGAGATGTAAATACAATTTTTCTGCCGGAGGCCGTTTCGAAAAAGTCTGGAAAGCGGAATCAACCGACATCGAAATATCCTGTGCGCTGCTATTTTCGGCACACCACACAAATATTAATATGAACAGTGAAAATCGGATTATTTTTAACATCGGATAATTTTAGGTTTTTATGGGATCATTTGCAACATCACAATTTTACATAACAGCCCGGAACAATACAAGCTTTTAAGCGAAATATATTCCGAAACGGATGCTTTTTATTTCGTTCTGAAACTTCTCAAATCGGTCAGTCACTGTAAAATAATAGAACGAACATGAAGCAGGTAATCTCAGAATCGCTATCTTAGCAAAAAAATAATTCAAGAACTAATTACTTTTTAATTAATTTCAAATCTAATGAGGTTCACATTTATTACTTTACTCGCAGCAATCCTAACACTAAGCTCTGTAACACAGGCACAAACGCCCGATTGGGAAAACCCGGCCATGTTTGATCAAAACAAGGAAAAACCACATGCTACTTTAATGCCTTTTCGCTCGGTTGATGATGCCCTGACACAGAAAGTAAATCAATCAGTTTATTACCAAACACTAAGTGGTACCTGGAAATTTAACTGGGTACGTAAACCAGCCGACCGGCCAATGGATTTTTACAAACCTGATTACGATGTTTCAGGATGGGACAATATTCCTGTCCCATCAAACTGGGAACTGGACGGTTACGGAATTCCGATTTACGTAAACCATCAATACGAATTTGCCGACCATAAACATCCGGTTTCTGACGAGATAAAATTTGTCGATAAAATTTACCCCGCCAACCCCGGGCAGGTACCTGCTGATTACAATCCGGTAGGTTCTTACCGAAGAACCTTTACTGTTCCGCAAAATTGGGACGGCCGCAGGATTTTTATTCAGTTTGGCGCAGTAAAATCAGCCTTTTACATCTGGATTAACGGAGAAAAAGTTGGTTACAGCCAGGGAAGTAAAACACCTGCCGAATGGGATATTACCGACTATCTGAAAGAAGGTGAAAACGTAGTAGCCCTGGAAGTATATCGCTGGTCTGACGGATCGTATCTCGAATGCCAGGATTTCTGGCGTATTAGCGGAATTGAACGTGATGTTTTTCTTTATTCTACACCACAGGTACGCGTTCGCGATTTCTTTGCCAAAGCCGATCTCGATTCTGAATATCAAAACGGTAAATTCAGCCTCGACGTTGAACTGAAAAACAAGGTTTCCAAACTCCGTTCAGGAAACTATACGGTTCGTTACCAGATTTTTGATGCCCGCCATTCTGAAATTGCTTCTGATGAAACGGAAGCAAAAATCAACCGCAAAGAAGAGTTGAAACTTACTTTCAATAAAGAAATTGAAAACCCGCTGAAATGGACCGCAGAAACGCCCAACCTCTACTCGCTTGTTATTAGTTTGAAAAACAGCGACAATGAAACAGTGGAGGTGGTAACATCTAAAATCGGGTTCCGCAAAGTGGAAATTAAAGATGCCATTTTTTACATCAACGGTGTTTCGGTAGCCATTAAAGGGGTTAACCGCCACGAACACAACGAATACAAAGGACATGTGGTAAGCGAAGAAGACATGATCCGTGAAATTGTGCTGATGAAACAATACAACATTAATGCAGTGCGTACCAGTCATTATCCGAACGACGAACGCTTTTACGACTTGTGCGACCAATACGGTTTATATGTTACCGATGAAGCCAACATTGAATCGCACGGAATGTATTACGGCAAACATTCGCTGGCTAAAAAACCGGAGTGGACTGCCGCTCATGTTGATCGTAACATGCGTATGGTGGAGCGCGATAAAAACCATCCGTGTGTAATTGTTTGGTCGATGGGTAACGAAGCCGGAGATGGCGAAGTTTTCACCGAAGTTTATAAAAGCATTAAAGAGCGTGACCCTTCACGTCCGATTCATTACGAACGTGCGATTATGGGGCCAAACACCGATATTTTTTGTCCGCAATACCCGGGAGTACGCTCCTTACGGAATTACAAAAAGAAAAAACAACCGCTGCCGTTCATTTCCAGCGAGTATTCGCATGCCATGGGTAACAGCAACGGTAACCTGGCCGATTTGTGGGATATTTTTAACGAAGACCGTCACGACCAGTTGCAGGGCGGTTACATTTGGGACTGGATCGATCAGGCGCTGGTAAAAAAAGCTGCCGACGAAACCGAATTCTGGGCATACGGCGGCGATTATGGCGAGAACATGCCCACCGATTACAACTTTGTTTGCAACGGTATTATTTCTGCCGATTATACGCCCCACCCTGCCATGCAGGAAGTAAAATATGCGTATCAGTATGTACTCTTCAAAAAAACAGGCCGTGGTTATGAAGTCACCAACTTCCATGATTTTATTGATCTGAGCGATTATGAAATCAGTTGGAGCATTTCAGACAACGGAATTAAAAAGTTTGGTGGAACCTTTGAAAACCTCAACCTGAAACCCGGCGAAAGTCAAGTGCTTGTTTTCCCGGTTCCGGCTATGGCGCTGCTTCCTGGCATTGAACGTTTCGTTGATTTCTCGGTAAAACTTAAGAAGGACAAACCTTTCCGCCCTACCGGATTTGAAGTGGCCCACGAGCAGTTTAAAATGGAAGGAGAATATGCACAAGCTTCTACCATTGTTGAAGCAGGAACTTTAAACCTTATCGACAATGACCGGATTATTAAAGTAGAAGGTGAAAATTTTGAGGTAGTATTCGACCGCGGATCAGGCCTACTTACTTCATACGAAATAAACGGTGTATCACTGATTCAAAAAGGCCCGCAAGTTAATTTCTGGCGCCCTGCAAACGACAACGACAAAGGCAGCAACATGCTCGGCCGTTTGGGTATTTGGCGCGAAGTTTCGCGCGAAGCCAAACCTGCCGAAGTGAATGCAACGCTTGTTGACGGAAATAAAGTGCTTGTTACTTCAAAATACCAGTTAGATAAAGTAAAATCGTCGTTAACACTTATTCAAACCGTTTATGGCGATGGGACAATTGAAATACACAGTACTTTTGATGCATCAACCGATGAATTGCCCGACTTGCCACGTTTTGGCGTGCGCTGGGAAATGCCGGTGAATTTCGACAACCTCAAATATTTTGGCCGTGGCCCGCACGAAAATTACTGCGACCGTAACCGCAGCGCTTTTGTTGGTATTTATGAAAGTAAGGTTGCCGATCAGTATTTCAAATACGTTCGTCCGCAGGAAAACGGCTACAAAACCAATGTCCGCTGGTTTGAACTTCGAAATGAAAACGGTGTAGGGCTAAAGATAAGTGGCGAACCGCTGGTTGGCTTCTCAACACTGCATAATCCGATTGAAGATTTTGACATGGAAAACAGGCAAACGGATTTTAGGCATACCAACGACATTGTTAAAAAAGACGGCGTTTTTATTACCACCGATCTAAAACAAATGGGCGTGGCCGGTGATAACTCATGGGGAGCAAAACCAATGGAGCAATACAGCGTTCCGGCACAGGATTATGACTTTAGTTTCACAATTAAACCGGTTTTTTAATAATTTTAAAGCTTGGAACCGATGTTATTTGAAACGTTTTATTAATCCTAAAATAAAACGAACTTATAATTAACTATTTCCACCAAGGTATAATTCAGATGCCTGTCTGTTGTCAGGCAGGCATCTGCTACTTTAGAAACTAAATAATTTAATACCGATGAAAAAACTTATATCGCTTTTGTTCCTCGCAACTTTTTGCCAGGGCCTTTTTGCACAAACAGTAGATGTTATTCCGCAACCCGCAAAGGTTATTACACAAAATGGAAGTTTCGCTTTAAAACCGGCTACAAAAATTCTTTTCAACATTAGCGATAAAGACGGAAAAGAATTTGCCGCGCAGGCACAGGAATTACTGGAAAGCGCTTCCGGAATAAAACCCGAAGTTGTTCCTGTTTCAGGCCCTTTAATTCCGGGAAATATCCTCGTACAGCTCAACAATCCGTTAAATGCGCAAACCGGTACCGAAGGGTATAAGCTGAAAGTGGAGAAAGACCGCATTTTTTTGAATGCAAACACCACGGCAGGTCTGTATTACGGAATGCAAACGCTGTGGCAAATGCTTACTGCCGGCGACGGAAAATCAATCTCCTGTGTGGATATAACCGACTATCCGCGACTTAGCTGGCGGGGAATGATGCTCGATGTTTCGCGTCACTATTTCCCGGTGGAGTTTATTTACAAATACATCGATTACCTGGCCTTGCATAAAATGAATGTTTTTCACTGGCATTTAGTTGACGACCAGGGCTGGAGAATTGAAATCAAAAAATATCCGAAACTGACCGAAATCGGTGCATGGCGGGCTGATCGAGAAGACCTTGACTGGAACTCAAGAAAAGCTCCGGTGAAAGAAAACGAACCAAAATACGGCGGTTTTTATACCCAGGATCAAATAAAATCGGTGGTGGAATATGCCCGGAAAAAATACATTACCGTTGTTCCGGAAATTGAAATGCCGGCACATGCCATGGCAGCTTTGGCAGCTTATCCCGAATTGTCGTGTACCGGAGAATACCAGCCGGTCCCTTCAGGCGGAGTGTGGCCCATTACACATATTTTTTGTGCAGGCAAAGAAGAAACTTTTCATTTTTTGGAAGATGTTTTAACAGAGGTGATGGAGCTTTTTCCATCCACTTTTATCCACATTGGCGGCGATGAAGCTACCAAAACCGAATGGGAAAAATGTGCGCTTTGCCAGAAAAGGATGAAAGACGAACACCTGGCCGACGAACACGAACTTCAAGCCTATTTTATTAAACGGATGGAAAAGTTCCTGAACAGCTACGGACGACACCTTATCGGTTGGGACGAAATACTGGAAGGCGGAGTAAATCCATCGGCAACCATCATGTCGTGGAGAGGCACCAAGCCCGGAATTGAAGCTGTAAAAGCAGGCCACGATGTGGTAATGTCGCCAACTTCGCACTGTTATTTCGATTATTACCAGGGCGACCCCTCGCTGGAACCTAAGGCATTTGGCGGGCACATCACACTAAAAAAGGTATATGGCTTCGATCCTGTGCCGGAAGAACTTACTGAAGACGAGGGAAAGCACATTATCGGTGTCCAGGCAAATTTGTGGACCGAACAAATTCCAACTCCCGCACATGCCGAATACATGATAATGCCGCGTATGAGTGCGCTTGCCGAAGTAGCCTGGTCGCCAAAGGAATTAAAAGACTGGGGCAGTTTTTCAAAACGCATGGAAACCCAGTACAAACGATTTGAAAAAATAGGTGCCAATTATGCTACCAGTGCTTTTCAGGTAACAGCCAGCCCCGAATTAAATCCGGAGAACCGTTCGATAGAAGTGACGCTTTCGACTGAGGCCTGGCAACCTGAAATTTATTACACTGTTGATGGATCTGATCCGGATGCCGGTTCAACAAAATATACCAGCCCGTTTGAAATTCAAAAAACAACCGTGGTTAAAGCCGTAGTGGTAAAAGATGGAAAAACGATGTCGAAGCCAATGTCGTCCACCTTTTTCATGCACAAAGCCATTGCCTGCCCGGTAACGATGAAGTTTCCCAACAGCAGGTATTACAATGCCTCCGGAGAATTTGCACTGGTTGACGGAATAAAAGGTTCAACAAACCATGCTGACGGAAATTGGAAAGGGTTTAACGGTAACGACCTGGTGGCCACCATCGATCTTGGGAAAGAAACTTCATTTTCAAAAGTAACCATTGGAGTTTTGCAAAACGTGGGAGCGTGGATTTTCTCCCCCACCGAAGTAACGGTGGAAACTTCGGCTGATTGTGTTAACTTTAAAAAAGCAGCTTCGGTAAAAAACAAAGTAAACACCAACGACGGAGAACGCCAGATCAAAGACATTACAGTAAAAAAGAAAGCCAGTGCCAGATACCTGAGAGTTACGGTAAAAAATCTGGGCACCTGCCCGCAAGGCCATGCAGGCGAAGGCAAACCCGCCTGGCTGTTTGTTGACGAGATTTCAGTTGAATAAAATACAGTAAAAGCAAATTACTTTTGCTGTTAAGTAAGTAAGCAAAAATGGGATCGCCCGGAGGTGATCCCATTTTTTCATTCTTATTATAACTAATACCAAATTTATTTCGAAATAAGCCTTAAAAAATTTTAGAATATTTGTGTTTAGACAAGGCAGAAAATTGAGGCATAGCACTCGTTCTGTTGAAATTTTCTAACGAAGTATAAACGCAAAGAAATAAAATTAGAAGGCTCATTCTGATGTAATTTTGGTATAAATAGCACGATGCTCAAAGCAAAAACGATATAAGTACACCGGCGGCAACAGCCGAGCCAATTACTCCCGAAATATTGCTGGCCATGCAATACTGAAGGATGTGGTTCTTTTTATCGTATTTTAAAGCCAGCTCGTTGGCCACACGCGAGGCCATCGGAACAGCACTTAAACCTGTTGCCCCGACAAGTGGATTGATTTTCTTCTTTGAAAAAGCATTGTAAATCTTCACAGCAACAATTCCACCGGCTATAGAAATGGCAAAGGCCACAAAACCTCCCACTATAATCCCAATGGTTTTAGCTGAAAGAAAGACTTCTGAAGTCATGGTAGCACCAACTGTCAATCCTAAAAAGATGGTGGCGGTATTCATGATGGGGCCTTGTGCCGCATCGGCCAAACGGCTGGTTGATGAGCCGATTTCCTTAATCAGGTTACCAAAAAGCAACATTCCCAGCAGCGGAACTGAAGATGGCACCAGAATAGCAGTAAGCGTTCCCAAAGCAATCGGGAAAATAATTTTTGCCGCTTTCAGGTTTTTGATTTCGTATTTGGCCGGATACTTTCGGTCCATCTCTTTCATATTGATAGTAAACTCCTTCTTCGAAATCAGCAATTTTGCCACCAAGGGAATAATTACCGGAACCAGTGCCATGTACGAATAGGCAGCAATGGCAATTGGCCCCAGCAAATGCGGAGCCAGTTTAATGGTTGTATAAATTGCAGTTGGCCCGTCGGCACCACCGATAATCCCCAGCGAAGCCGCTTCTTTTGGTGTAAAACCTACTGCAATCGCCCCTAGCAGTATCGAAAAAATACCGATCTGAGCAGCAGCCCCAAACAGAGCCAGTTTCAGGTTGCGGAGCATCGGCCCAAAGTCGGTAAGTACACCCACCCCCATAAAAATAATGGGGGGCAGCAAACCTGTTTTAATGAGCGAATAATACAGGTAATTCATAATCCCGTATTCATGCGCAATTTCAAAAAGGTTCATATACCGATGGCCTTCCAGTTCAATCAGTTTGGCATCCACCACGCCCATCTGCCCATCCGGGAAGTTGGCCAGCAACACGCCAAAAGCAATGGGAACCAGCAACAAGGGTTCGTACCCTTTTTTAATTCCGAGGTACAACAAAACAATGGCAATGGCCCACATAACCAGCGTTTGCCAGGTAATGTCGCCCAGCGCGGTCATGTTAAACAGTTCTCTCAATATTTCCATACCCTTGTGCGCTTAACCAAGTTGAACCAATACATCATCTTCTTCAACGCTGTCGCCGTTGGATTTCATAATACCTACTACTTTCCCGTCTTTTTCGGCAACAATAGCGTTATAGGTTTTCATGGATTCAATGTAGCAAACCAAATCGCCTTCTTTTACCTTGTCGCCTACTTTCAGCGGCGTTTCCGTTGTGTCTTTAGTAAGCATGAATTTCCCTTCCAGCGGGGAAAGTACCTCAAAAACAGTTGCTGTGGTAACCGGTGCCTCCCGGGATAGGGGTGCCGCTTTTCCGGCTCCGTTGCCATTGCCGTTTACCGGTATTTCATTTGCAATATTGTCGTACGAAACACCCACGTTGAATTTTTCGCCGTTAATATCAATAATCATCGATTTTGGTTCATATTTTCCTGCCGGTGCCTTTGTTTTTTCTGGTTTTGCTTCTGCAGCAGCTTTTTTGGCAACCAGGTCGGTTTCGAAATCGGTTTTGGCCTTTCCCGATTTGTAAGCGCGGTATTGTTCCGGGTGCATGGCCAGTTCCATTAATTCTTCATTGTCCTGTCCTAAATCCCAGTTGTTTTCTTTCATTTCCTGTTTGAAAATTTCCAGGTTGTCCGGATACAAGTCCTGTGGAACACCAGTATAGAATTCCTTACCGTTTGCTTTAGCCAACTCAATAATTTCCGGGGCCAGTTCGCCGGGTAGTTTACCCGATTTCCCAACAATCATATCCCAGATGTTATCTGCGATCATACTCCAACGTTCGCGGCCTTTTATTAACTGGATAACATTCATCAGGGCCAGGTTTTTTACATACTGGCTAAACGGTGTTACCAGTGGCGGATAACCCAGTTTCGGCCAAATGAATTCTACCTCGTCAAACAGCTTTATCAACAGGTCGTCCTGGGTCAACACAGGTTTATTTCGTTTTGAAAGCCATTTGTTCAGGCTTTCCAGGCTCTTGTCAAGGTCAGCCATCAGGCTGCCCATCATCCCTCCCGGAAGGCCGGAGCCTATCAGCAGCGAATTCATATGGCGGTTTTTTGGGTTTATGTAATAGCCCAGGAAATCATCAATAAAACTCTGAGTCAGCGAACGTACTTCCATGTACGCTTTCATATTGATGTCTTTTACGGCATAACCTGCATCTTTCAACATTCCCTGAACTGCCAGTACATCAGCATGGCCTGTCCCCCAAGAAAGTGGCTCCATTGCCACATCCACATAATCAACACCTGCGCGGGCTGCTTCCAGAATGCTGGCCATCGAGAAACCAGGACCGGAGTGGCCGTGATACTGTACAATGGTATCAGGATGTGCCGATTTAATATTTTTGATGATTTTACCGATAAATGCCGGACGACCAATACCTGCCATGTCTTTTACACAAATCTCGTCGGCCCCCATTTCAATCAGTTGGTCGGCCAACTTCGTGTAATATTCCACGGTGTGAACCTCTGAAATGGTTAAACTCAAAGCTGCCTGCGAAATCATTCCGCCTTCCTTGGCAAATTTGATTGAATTTTCGAGGTTACGCGGGTCATTCAATCCACAGAAAGAACGGGCAATATCGGTTCCCTGTAACTTTTTAACTTTAAACATCAGCTTTCGTACATCGGCCGGGACCGGGCTCATACGAATGGCATTCAATGCTCTTTCAAGCATGTGGGTTTGAATACCTGCATCGTTGAACGGCTGTGTCCAGCGACGGTTGGCAACATTCGGGTTTTCGCCAAACAACAGGTTAATCTGTTCAAAGCCACCACCATTGGTTTCGACCCTGTCGAAACATCCCATATCGATAATCGCCGGAGCTACTTTTTCCAACTGATCTACCCGGGGAACATATTTCCCCGACGACTGCCACATATCGCGGTACAGTAAACTAAATTTAATCTCTCTCTTCATTTCAGTCTTATTTTGGTTTTTATTGGATTCTGTTTATTCTTTTATTTTTTCTACCGAAGTAACTTTCCCTTTTCCTGTGGTTACAATGTCAACTGCCGAAACAATAGCAGCCAGTTTTTTAGATTCGATTACCTCTGCCCCAAAAGCCGGGGTTGCAGACTGGCTGGAAATAGTTGTAAAATTATTTGTAACCCGAATGATCACATTACCAAGTACCACTACCATTATCAGTATGAAAAAAACGGTACCCATTCCGGTAAGCATTAGTTGTATAGCGTCAGTCATTTTTTAATTTTATTTGAATGAAGCCGCAAATTTATGCTTATTCATGAATTGTGTCCAAAAGACAATAATAAAATGAAAGTAAAAATTAACTATATCTTACGATTCGTAAGCCGTGCCCGCAAAACATTCCCGAATATGACGTTATAAACTACTGCAATATATGCAGTTATGGATATATTTACCTAAAGTAAAATTCATAAGGTGTTCTTCAACATATTCTTAAGAAACTTAACATTGGGCAGGAAAACAACATATGTTTGTTTAAGCAAAAAATGAGCTAAAACCCCTGCTGTAGCCGCATTTGAATATTTTTTTCATTGTTGTTCGGGAAAGTGTATAAATAGATTACATTGACATACCGTCATTCCGAATTTATTTCGGAATCTGCATTTTGAGCAAAGATGCTGAAATGAATCCAGCATGACATCGTGATAAAACACGTTTGACACGACACGAGTGAAGCAATTTCATCTTTAAAGCAAACAGCTTGATATTTTTGATAAAACAGAAGTACCTTAAAACTCCTTTAATGTATATTGCAAAACGTTTTACACTTCAGCAAACTTATGAGTTTTACAAAAATCATATTAAAAACCTCAGTGGCAGCCCTTTTTCTGCTTCTGCTATCGTGTGCTTCAAACCCGGATCAAAAAAAGCCCAATGTAATTCTGATTATGGCAGACGACATGGGCTACGAATGTATTGGCGCATACGGTTCAACATCGTATCACACTCCCCACATCAATCAACTGGCATCCCACGGTATTCAGTTCGGGAATTGTGTTTCGCAACCTTTGTGCACGCCATCGCGGGTAAAAATTATGACCGGGAAATACAACTACCGGAACTATGACTATTTCGGCCATTTAAACCTTTCGGAATATACGTTCGGAAATGTGATGCGCGATGCCGGATACGAAACCTGTATTGCAGGGAAATGGCAACTAAACGGGCTTGCCTATAAAGACCGTATCGCAGACTGGAATGACAAAACCAGGCCCAACAAATTTGGATTTGACGAATATTGTTTATGGCAACTTACAAAAGACAGAAGCGATGGCGAACGGTATGCCAATCCTTTAATCGAACAAAACGGGAAAGTTCTCGAACGAAATGCAAACCAGTACGGGCCTGACATCTTCGCCAATTTTGTATTGGATTTTATCGAAAGGGAAAAAGATAGCCCCTTCTTCGTTTATTATCCCATGGTTTTGGTACACGATCCCTTTGTGCCTACCCCCGATTCGCACGACTGGGAAATTCAGGAAAACCGTTATAAAAACGACACCGCTTATTTTAAAGACATGGTGGCTTACACCGATAAAATTGTAGGTAAAATTACCGACAAACTAAAAGAGCTAAAACTGGATAAAAACACACTGCTAATTTTTACAGGAGATAATGGTACACACATCACCATCGAATCGCATTTGCAGAACGAAGTAATTGCTGGTGGAAAGGGAAAAACAACCGATGCCGGCACCCATGTTCCTCTAATTGTTTCGTGGCCCGATAAAATAAAAAACAGCCGTGTTTACAATGAACTGATCGAGTTTAGCGACTTTTTCCCAACGCTTGCTGAACTCTGCGGAACAGAAGCCTCTGATACGGATGGAAAGAGTTTTTATCCTTTGCTTGTTGGCGGAAATTACCAACCACGTGAAACTGCATTTGTACATTACGATCCGCAGTGGGGCGCAAATGTAAATAAATACCGGAACCAGTTTGTACGATCTCTAGACTATAAGTTATACCAGGACAGTACTTTTTACCACCTGAATACCGACAGGCTGGAGTTGAATCAGCTAAACCCTGATTTGCTGAATGAAGAAACCGCGCAAATAAAAATGCAACTGGAAAACGAACTACAAAAGCACAGAAAATACTGGAAATAGCAGATTACCAAAATACAAAAACATGCAACTCCGTTTTATTTAAACAGGTCAATAATTTCCTCTTGTGTGATTTCCCTGAAAGGATCGTTTGAATTAATAAATTTATCGGCCAGTGATCTTTTACGTTCCTTTAGTTTCTGGATTTTTTCCTCGATCGAATTTTCGGTAATAAAGTGATAAACAAACACATGCTTGTCTTGCCCGATGCGGTGTGCGCGGTTAATGGCCTGTATTTCGGCTGCCGGGTTCCACCACGGGTCAATAATAAACACATAATCGGCTTCGGTAAGGTTTAGCCCCACTCCACCGGCTTTTAGCGAAATCAGAAAAATGCGGTTCTCGCCGTTTTCCTGAAACTCTTTAATCACCTCTTCGCGTTTGGTAGTTTGCCCAGTAAGTTTTGAATATTTCCAGCGCTGCTTTTTAATTTTTGACTCCAGCAGTTCGAGGTGCGTTACAAACGATGAAAAAATCAGCACCTTGTGCTTTTCAGCTACCAGGTTTTGTAACATCCGGAAAACCTCTTCGAACTTTCCTGAACTTTCGCCTGCATCTTTCTCCAGCAGCGACGGATGATTGGCCAACTGCCGCAAACGTGTCAACCCCTGCAATACTACAAACTGCGACTTGTTCATTCCCTTCTATGTTGTAATCCAAATTTTGTTTACTGCTTATCTCCTTGGGTCAAGTTGTTTTTGTAATATCATTAAATGTAACTGGTGCAGTATCTACGGCTTGTTGCATCAAGCGATAAAATAGTTTTCCTCGGTATGTTGATAGCTTCC
>JBKEDN010000308.1:0-19154 GCA_047975435.1 Draconibacterium sp.
CTGTTTGTCCCTGTTGCTTTGTATCTTGTCCTCATTGTATAAGAATATGCTCCTAAGATACTATTTACTATTATAATAGGCTGATTGGTAGATTTTTAATTTTTAGAGGTTTCCTTATAAATGAAAATACTGATTTTATGTACCGGCAACAGTTGCCGTAGTCAAATGGCGCACGGATTTATGAAATCGTTTGATATCCGGTTGGAAGTAGAATCTGCCGGAACCGAGGCATCGGGAAAACTAAACCGCAAAGCAGTGGAGGTAATGAAGGAGACAGGTATCGACATTAGCAGCCACACTTCCGATTCGGTTGAAAAGTACCTCGGACAAGAGTGGGATTATGTGATTACCGTTTGTGGCGGTGCAAATGAAAATTGCCCGGCTTTTTTAGGAAAGGTAAAACACCGTTTGCACATCGGGTTCGACGACCCGTCGCACGCAGTGGGAACGCCCGAATTTATCCAAAGCGAGTACTACCGCGTAAGAGACGAGATTAAAGAGGGCTTTTATAAGTTTTATAAAGAAGAAATATTGCCACAGTTGCCATGAAAGCAGAAGATGTAAAAAAGATTGTACGGGAAAAGTACGGTACAATTGCTTCCCAAAGTACGGTTTTAAACCAGAACGGATGCTGCGGTCCGTCGGCCTGTTGTGGCAAGTTGGAGTTTAGCATGATTGGTGACGAATACACCACGGTTAAAGGTCATGTTAGGGAAGCTGACTTGGGGTTAGGGTGTGGTTTACCAACAGAATACGCAGGAATCAACATCGGTGATTCGGTGTTGGATTTGGGATCAGGAGCCGGAAACGATTGCTTTGTAGCGCGCAGCATTGTGGGCGAAAGCGGAAAGGTTACCGGGCTCGATTTAACAGAAGAAATGATCGGTAAAGCCCGGGCAAACCTTGCAAAAACCGGATTTACAAACCTTGAATTTATTTTGGGAGATATTGAAAATATGCCTTTACCCGACAATACTTTTGATGTGGTAATCAGCAACTGTGTGTTAAACCTTGTCCCCAATAAGCAACAAGCCTTTTCCGAAATATTCCGTGTGCTGAAACCGGGCGGACATTTTTGTATTTCGGATGTGGTTTTTGCGGGCGATTTACCTGAAAAAATAAAACAGGAAGCCGAAATGTATGCGGGTTGTGTAGCCGGTGCTGCGCAGGAAACCGATTATTTGCAAACCATCCAAAATATTGGTTTTACTAATGTTCAGGTGCATAAACGGAAACCCATTGTGATCCCGGATGCTGTTCTGCAAAAATACCTATCTGACAAGGAAGTTGCAAAATTGAAATCAGCCGGAGCAGGTATATTCAGTTTAACCCTAAGTGCAATAAAACAATAACAATGAATCAAGGAAAGAAACAAATCGGATTTTTTGAAAAATATCTGACTTTATGGGTAGCTGTGTGTATTGCAGCAGGTATTGGTATCGGTCATTGGGCAGGTGATAGTATTGCTTTTTTAAGTAACCTGGAACTGTTTAAGGTAAATATTCCGGTGGCAATTTTAATCTGGTTAATGATTTACCCCATGATGTTACAGGTCGATTTCTCCAGTTTAAAAAATATCGGCAAGCGCCCGAAGGGACTCATACTTACCTTGGTGGTAAACTGGTTGATTAAACCTTTTTCGATGGCTTTTTTTGCCTGGCTTTTTTTCTCGAAGCTGTATGCGGCTTTTATTTCTCCCGAGCAGGCCGGCGAGTACATTGCCGGGGCAATTTTATTGGGGGCTGCTCCCTGCACTGCCATGGTTTTTGTGTGGAGTTACCTAACAGATGGCGATCCAAATTACACGCTGGTACAGGTTTCGGTAAACGATCTGATTATTTTGGTGGCTTTTATCCCCATTGTTGGGTTTTTGCTCGGAATTACCAATATCACCATTCCTTACGATACACTGGCAGCCAGTATTGTAGTGTTTGTGGTTATTCCCCTGGTAGCCGGATTTTTTACCCACAAAATACTGATTCGAAAAAGAGGGGAGGAGTGGTTCCGAAATACGTTTTTGCCCCGTTTTAAACCGGTTTCAATTATCGCATTGTTAAGTACGCTGGTTTTATTGTTTGCTTTTCAGGGAAAGACTATTGTTGAGAAGCCGCTGATTATTTTGCTTGTAGCTGTTCCGTTGGTTATTCAAACGTATTTTATCTTTTTTATTACCTGGTTTGGCGGAAAGAAACTGAAACTGCCTCATGCCATTTGTTCTCCCGCAGCCATGATTGGTGCCAGCAATTTTTTTGAACTGGCAGTAGCTGTTGCCATAGCCTTGTTTGGCTTACAATCGCCGGCTGCAATGGTTACCGTTGTTGGTGTGCTGGTAGAAGTGCCGGTAATGCTTTCGCTGGTAAACCTGGCCAACCGCTGGAGGTATTGACAAAAAGATTTAAGATTAATGAAATCATGTGGATTGGTAATGGCTACAATTGAACGCAGATTTGCTTAGAAGCTTTGGAAATGAATTCGGGATAGGGATAGGTGTTTTTTTATCACTACTGTCCGGGGAAAATGAAAAGATTCCCTGCCTACCACAGGCAGGGAATCTTTTTCATATTCAAAATTTTATCGGACAGTAGTGAAATTTTATTAAGCTGGTTCTATTTTTACAGCATTTGTACCCCTGATTCCTTTTACCAGTTCATAAGAAACCCTGTTTCCTTCGGTAATGTCAGGAAAAGCATCGGAGATATGGAAAAAGTATTTCTCGTTGTTCAGCATGTCTTTGATAAAGCCGTAGCCCTTGTCTTTTTTAAAATAATCTACACGCCCTTTTAGAACCACCGCTTCCTCTTCTTGCTTTTTGGGAGTGGAAATGGCAATTTCCTTAGCATCTACATTCTTTCTGATCGGATCGGGTTGAGTATCTGTGATAACCCCATTTTCATCCACGTACGCGATCATATCGTCAAGCGAACCACTACCTCCGTTGGCTTTACGCTCCTCTTTTCGCTGTTGTTTTTCTTTCCTTTTTTTTGCCCGTTTTTTCTCTAATTCTTTTTTGTTAAAAGATATTGATGATCTGCCCATTCATATATGTTTTAATGTTATTTCTGATTTGTTATGCCACTGTTGTATTCAGTTTTTTCCCTGTTAATTTTTGTATGTTTCTTACCATTAAATGTTCGTCCTGCGAACAAAATGACAAAGCAGTTCCGCTTTTCCCGGCACGCCCCGTACGTCCAATGCGGTGTACATACGTTTCTGCAACATCCGGAAGATCGTAGTTGATTACGGTTTCCAGGTTTGCAATATCAATACCTCTGGCGGCAATGTCGGTGGCAACAATAACCCTTGTTCTTCTCGACTTGAAATTCTCAAGTGCTCTTTGTCGTGCTCCCTGCGATTTATTTCCGTGAATGGCTTCGCAGCCTATTCCGTTTACATTTAAAACGCGGGCAATTTTATCAGCTCCCCGCTTGGTTCGCGAGAATACCAATACCGAATTATTTTGCTCATTTCGGAGTATGGAAACAAGGAGTTGGTTCTTTTTCTGTTTTTCTACATAATAAAGGTGTTGTTCAATCATTTCGGTGGTTGAGGCAACGGGGTTTACCTTTACTTTTAGCGGGTTGCGCAATATCGACTTCGAAAGTGTTGCGATGGTAGCCGGCATGGTAGCCGAAAAAAACAAAGTTTGCTTTTGTTGTGGCAGCATGGGTAACAGACGTTTAATGTCGTGGATAAAACCCATATCGAGCATGCGGTCAGCTTCATCCAGTACAAAGTGCCTGATGTGGTTAAGCGAAATGAATTTTTGCTGAATAAGGTCGAGCAGGCGTCCCGGAGTAGCAACAAGAATATCAACACCTTGCCGCAGCTTATCTACCTGTGGCCCTTGTTTTACACCTCCGAATATAACCGCATGGCGTACTCCTGTGTATTTGCCGTACTCCCTAAAACTTTCTCCAATCTGAATGGCCAGTTCTCTTGTTGGGGTCAGTATCAGTGCTTTTATCCTGCGCTTTTGTTTGTCAGGAAGAAATTCGCTTAGTTGTTGAATAATTGGGATGGCAAAGGCAGCCGTTTTTCCGGTACCGGTTTGGGCCAGGCCCAGTAAATCGCGGCCACTGAGTGCAGCCGGAATAGCCTTCTCCTGTATAGGAGTAGGATTTTCGTATTTTTTGTTTTTCAGAGCTTTAAGTATTGGCTCCGAGATGTTTAATTCGCTAAATGTCATAATTCTGATGGCTGTTTTATTTACAGCTTTTTTTTAATAATTAATGGTAGTAAGGAAAAGTCCACGATTTTCAGGAATATAATTTGGGTGAAAATTATTTCTAAAAATACCATTGAACGAAACCATTTATAAACAGATGATTTTGCTCAAGGGCAAATCCTTACCGGTCTTCGAACATATTTGTTCAAAGCCTTACTCTTTGTTCCGGGGTGGGATCTTTTCTAATAATTGAGTGGGATACATCAGGCCAAAAGGTATTGAACCTGGAGGTTTAAATAATGTATAAAACGATTCTGTCATATTTTACAAAGTGTGTCACGATGTATTGCGTAGCACACTTCGCGACCTGTTAACCTAAACAAGAAAGTTGATTTTGGATGTCGATTTGACGATGAGAAGATTCGCTGAACAGCGGCGAAAACAAAACATTGCTAATGTCGATTCAATAAAAACCTGATTGTCAAGGCGACAAAGGTATGAATTAATTCCGGATAAAATCGCTATTTACAGATATAACTGTCTTAATTCCTCTTGTTGATAATTTGCAAACTTGCCCAAAATTATGTTTGTCAGCCCATAACCCGTTACGAACTTTACGAAATAGTAAATTAGCGCATCTTGTTCAGATGATCCAGAACACGACGTGCATATACCGAGCTTTTATTTTCTTCATTCAGCGCATTATACCGTTGCCGGATTGTTGCAGTATCCAAAATATCCATCTCACGGCTTATGGCATAGGCATCGTAGAATTCATAAATGCGGTGTACTTCTATTCCACTATTGGTTAAGGCTCCCTCGGCGGTAAGGGCATCACGGTATTTGCCAATTACTTCTTTTTCAACAACTCCCGAATTTTCCAATTCTTTCAAAACCAAATAAGCATTTAAATCGGCATGTGTTATTGATTTCAGGAATGCTATTTTCTCATTTTCAAGATTTTGAACTTTTTCCCGGTATGAAATCATTGTCTGGTCGCGGGCTTCTTCAGAAAGTTGCGTTTGTTCGAGTTCTTTGGATAGGTCAAAGTTTAACTTTTTCTCTTGTTGCTTGATGTTGTAATAGCGGTTAAGATCATCCGAAATTTCTGTTCCCGAAAAAACCGGCGGCATTTTGTCGTTAAGTGTAATGTTCATTTTGTCGCCATTGGCAATCAGACAATTTATGCCGTTTTTCCCTCTTTTATCGAAAGTTACAAGAAATACTTCAAATCTTTCATCGTCGTTTTGGCCCGAAAACGAGAATTTATGCTGATCAACTTTTGCCGAGTCAATCAGAGCCACTTCAGGCTTTAGTTTGTACAAGTATATCCGTGAGCCGGTTTCTGATGTACCGTTTAGTTGCCAGCTTTTTTTATTGTTTTCGCAAGATTGAAAAAGAGCGGTAACCAGCAATAAAACTGAAAAGAATCTGAGGTAATTCATTGTTTTAGCATAAGTGATTTTTGCCATTCCCGAGCAATATTTGTTTTTGTGATTTTGCACGGAACAAGTTATAGTTAATTTTTATGTTTCTGCTTTCCGTAGAATTTTATTTGATTGAAAGGCACGAATTTTCATGCTTATTTAAAGTGACGGAAAAAGCGGCGCGAAAAATATTACTTCAGTTCGATTTTTTCAGGAGTTGGCTTTAATGCAATGTTTTCGGTGGTTAGTTTCCACCCCACAGATTCAATCAAATCGCGTGCAACAGAAATGGTATCACTGGCTTGCTGCCGGGCAATCATAAACAAATGACTGTTTTCAACTTTTTCGCGGATAAATTCTTTTGATTTCTTGTTCATGTTGTTAAGGTCATTCTCCGAAAATTTGTTGATCAGGCCTTTTTGAATGTCATAATATTCAAGGTCACTATCAATGCTCAGAATTTCCGGTTCGGGAAAATTGGATAGCAATACCTGTTTGTTGTGGGTGTTTATCTCGATGTTGATTTGCGTAAGGTCAAACCCGATCATTACCTTGGCTTTAACAATCAGCAAGGCTTTCTTTTCGGCCTGAAAAAGTTTGAAAAACAAGTTCTTTTCATCACGGTGCGTAAATATTTCAGAGAATTCACCTTCAACCGTGATCAGTTTACAAACCTGCTTGATTTTTTCTAACAGCAGAACCGATTGGCTGTGCAATTGTTTTTCGGTTTTTTTTCGGTAAAAAAAACTGGTAAGGGCAATGCCTCCGGCTAACCCAATTATCAAACCTAAAAGAATAAGGGTTTCCATAAAATGTTTTGTTTCCTTACTAAATTATAACTTTTTAAAGAAAATCCTAACAGTTACTATGATCTGCTCAATGAATTAAGGTTTCTGAAAAAGCCGAACTCGGGTTCTTACTTGTTTTCAGTTTCCTGTTGTGTTTTCGGAAGAAAAGGAAGTGCCATCGAAAACACCGGAGTTTCGTCGAGCGATGCGGTTAAATTGCAGGTAAATGCTATTATCAACTCATATTCAGGATAAATAATAATTGATCCGCCACCTCCCGGAACCGTCCCCTGGCGCCCGTAAACCAATCGTTCTTCGTGGTCGGTATATGTTGTCCAGGCGTTTGCCATACCGGCCTGCTGCCCGTTTTCTAAAACAATATTTTGAAATATTTTATCGCGTATCCCCGAAAAATAATCAGAATGGAGCAAGTCATTTCCGAGTTTTGCAAGATCTTCGGCATTGGAAAGCATCCCTTCGGAAGGGGCATTTTGACGTAAATCATAAAATTGGCCAAAAACAACCTGCGAAATCAGGTTTGTTTCAAAAAAGTCGCTTCTGTTTTTGATGCTAATAAACGGATTGTCGATACAGGTATTTTCAAGATGAAGTGTGTCGGTAATATATTCCTGAAATAATTTTGCAAAGCGTTTTCCCGATGCTTTTTCCATTACAACACCCAGCAGGTTGTAGTTAAAAATACTTGGTATCTGGTATGTTCCCGGCTGCACAATCAGCGGGTCATTTTTAAAACGATCGATTGATCGCTCAAGCCCGGTATTCATTCCTTTTCTCAATTGCTCTTCGGCAGTGGGTTTGCGAATGCCGGCAATTTCGTAGGCCAGAAATTTTGGGGTGATTGTGTCTTCTTTTTCAGGAAATTGCGGATAATATTTCTGAATGGCAGAATCTTCATTCAGCAATCCTTCATCCAATAATTTGAGGTAAAGCGCGCTGGTGTATAGTTCGGATAAATCACCAATCCTGAATTTTGTTTTTCGTGTTACCGGTACTTCCAAATCGGTTGAAGCTAAGCCAAAACCTTCGGAATAGATGAGTTCGTTTTTTAGAAATATAGCGACACTGGATCCGGGAATAAAATTGCGGGATATAAAAAAGCCTGCTTCTTTACGTGCCTGTTTTATTTCTTTTACATATTTTTTTTGATAGTAAATATTGGGTTTGCTGCGCTGGCAGTTGGTAAAGCCAAACGCTATAATCACAAGCAATACGATAAACCGGTTTTGTTTCATCTCGAATAGTTTTATGATTTGAAAACAGCTCCAAAAATAAAGATTTCAGGAAATATTGGAGACGCTTTTTTAAAAAGAATGTGTTGATTTTTGATTGCCCGAAAAACCTTCTGCTACAAAAAATTATTCTTGTTCAGCAAATTAAAAAAAGCCACTTTATAAGTACTGCTTACCGGTATTAGTTTGTTGCGTATTTTGATGGCGTTGTTCTCGATGTAGTCGATTTTATCGAGCGCAATCACATAAGATTTATGAACCCGGATAAATTTTTGCGGATCAAGAAGTTCCTGCATTTTTTTAAAGTTCAGTAAGGTCATAATTTTGCTGTCTTCGGTATGAATCTGCAGGTAGTCGCGCTGGCCTTCTATGTACAGTATTTTGTTGAAATAAACTTTAACCGTTTTATTGCCCGATTTTATAAAAGTGTAATCCGGGTGATCGGCCTGACCGGTAAGCGGTACCTGGCTTACCGGTGCGGTTTGTCTTTGGTTCTGGTCTTTCAGGAAACGGGCATAGACTTTTTCTACCGCTTTTACAAAACGATCGAACGGAATGGGTTTTAACAGGTAATCTACCACGTCGAGTTCGTAAGCTTTTAAAGCATATTCGTTGTAAGCGGTGGTAAGAATTACGTAGGGCGGGTCTTTAATGGTTTCGAGCAACTGAATCCCGGTAAATTCATCCATCTGGATGTCAAGGAAAATCAGGTCGATTTTGTTTTCACGTAAAAAAGAAAAGGTAGAAAGTGCATTGTCGAATGTTCCCAAAAGATTCAGGTAATCAATTTTTTCAGCAAATCGTTGTATTTTTTTTAGCGCCAGAAGCTCATCGTCAACGGCAATGCAATTCATCTTCATTTCAGCATTCTTTTGAATGGAACTTTGATATATACGTCAAATTTATCCATATTCCGGTTGATATCAAAAGTGTAATTGTCGTCGTATAACAGTTTCAACCGTTTTTCAACATTTTTCAGTCCGGTTCCCGAACCGCTGTCCGGCAATTTGAAATCGTTTCTTCTTATGTAATTACTTGTGTGTAGTTCAATGTATTCGCGGTTGATGTTAAATTCAATTTCAAGTCCCGGAGTGGGAGATTGTTTGTTGCAATGTTTAACGGCATTTTCAATAATAGGAATAAAAAG
Organism: Draconibacterium sp.; assembly: GCA_047975435.1. Taxonomy (GTDB): domain Bacteria; phylum Bacteroidota; class Bacteroidia; order Bacteroidales; family Prolixibacteraceae; genus Draconibacterium. The sequence continues at coordinate 8,778 of JBKEDN010000308.1, forward strand.
CAGGGGAGGGACTTCTTTACCGGCAGTAGTTCCCTGAATGTGAAAGCGAACAAAATCGTCGGAGCTAAAACTCAGCTGTGCCAGGTCGAGGTAGTCATTGATATATTCCATTTCTTTTTCGAGGCTTACCTCTTCGTGGGTAGATTCCTGTAACATGTAACGCATAATTTTGGAAAGCAAAACGATGGCATTCGAAGCTTTTTCACGATCTTCAAAAATAAGCGCATCAATGTTGTTTAATACATTAAACAGGAAGTGGGGATTTACCTGCGAGCGCAAAATTCCCAATTCGGATTGTATGGTTTTTCTTTCGAGCTCCGATTTTGTTAACTGAATATTGTAAGAATAGCTAAATAGCTTTAAGGCAGTTGCAGTACCAATAATCATAAAATTATTTAGCAGCGCATAAAACAACTCGGTTTGTACCGGGCGGCGCATTACCCAAAAACCCAGCGAAGGCTGAATATTGTATTTAATATAGTGTGAAACCAGGATGTTGAATGCAATAACAGCTACTGTTCCTAAAAAGAAAATGAAAAGCTGTCGTTTTTTGAACACATAGCGTGGAATCAGAAATTCAATCACAAAATAAACCCCAATAATATCTACCGGAATATAAATGAGATTGATAAATGCTTCGAGCACAAAACCGTACGAAAGCAGGTACGGAATGGTGTAAAAAGTAAATATTGCTATCCAAAACAGGATGTGATTTAGTACTCTGTACTTAAAAATCTTCATTGCGGTTTTGTTCTATTAAAATATATTTTCACCAAGTTAAATACTCTTATCCTTAAATCAATGAAATGGCACGGGATCTTTTCTGCAATAGTACATCAAAAAAAAGGAATAAAACATTGATTATCTGCCAATAAGAGGTATGTTTCGGCCAAAAGTCGGATGTCGGTTACGAGTAGTATTTGGCAGACTAACAGATATGTTTTGCCGAATAATCCCTCAACTTTGCAGAAAATCTACGCTTTTGTTAAGGCAACGTTGGTTTCTTCGTTTTCAGACCGTGCTACTGTTACCGCACCACAACTGTCGCTCCAAACATTTACCGAGGTACGTAGCATGTCCAGAATACGGTCAACAGCAAGAATTAACCCGATACCTTCGAGCGGAAGTCCAACCGCGGTAAGAACCACAGTTATCATTACCAGTCCGGCCATTGGTATTCCGGCTGCACCAATCGATGCAAGCAGGGCGGTTACCACTACAAGCGCCTGCTGGGCAAACGAAAGTTCAACACCATAAACCTGGGCAATAAACATCGCTGCAACACATTCATACAGAGCAGTTCCATCCATGTTGATGGTTGCTCCCAGCGGAAGTGTAAAGCTGGTTATTTTATTGGATACTCCGCTTTTGTGTTCCAACGCATCCATGGTTAAAGGAAGAGTGGCACTGGACGAAGAGGTGGAAAAAGCCGTTAATAGAGGGGTAAGCATGTTTGAAAAATGTTTGAAAGGTTGTGCTTTCCCGATAAAACGTACAATAAGCGGTAGTGTAATAAATGCATGGATCAATAATCCGGAAACTACACAAAGGCTGTAGATTGCCAGGCTTCCTGCAATGTTTGCCAGTTGATCAGCATTATGGGCTACTTCGCGGGCAACAATTCCAAATATTCCGAACGGTGTAAAACGGATGATGAATAAGGTTAATTTCATCATTACTTCAAAAACGGCATCGAAAAAATTCTTTAAAGGATCTCTGTATTGTGCCTCTACACGGGTAATGAAATAGCCAAATAATATGGCAAAGAAGATGACCGAAAGGATGGTTCCCTGTGCCATTGCATCAACTACATTGTCGGGCACCAAACGATAAAGGATATCTTTTACCGAACCGGCACTTTCTGAAAGGCCTTCTACCGATTTGGTAAATCCCATTTCAACGCCTACACCCGGTTTTACAAGGTTTACAATCAGCAACCCGGTAAGAATTGCCAGTGTACTTGTGGATAGGTAATAAAGCAGTGTTTTTACACTCAGCCTTCCAAGGTCTTTCCCTTCGCCCATACTGGTTACACCACTGATTATGGAACTTAAAATAAGCGGGATGATAACCATTTTTAGTGCCCGCAAAAAAATATCACCCATCCAGCCTACATACGGAATTCCCTGCGGCAAAAAATAACCAAATGGAACAGCGAGAACAAGTGCGATAAGGATTTGCCAGTGGAGCCTGATTTTCAATAACTTCATTGTAGTGGTTTCAGTTTTGCTTTTTCAGAGGCACTAAAATATTCTTTTTTACCCGATTTGGCAAAGTTCTTTTATTTCCGTTTAATACAATAAAAATGGTGGATATCTATCGAAAAGATACCCACCATTTATATTCATTCTTATTGTTTGAAACAAATTTGTTTCGAATTAAAATCTGCTATAACGGAATATTACCATGCTTTTTGGGAGGGTTCGATTTCCGTTTGTTTTGTGTCATATCAAGTGCGCTGATAATCTTCTGGCGGGTATCACGCGGGTTGATAATTTCATCGATATAACCTAAAGAAGCTGCTTTATAAGGATTGGCAAATTTTTCGCGGTACTCCTGCACTGCTTTTGCTTTCTCTTCTTCGTTCATCACATTCCGGTGAATGATGTTAATGGCTCCTTCGGGGCCCATTACTGCAATTTCGGCAGTTGGATAGGCCAGGTTAACATCGGCTCCGATGTGTTTGCTCGACATTACATCGTAGGCGCCACCATAAGCTTTGCGTGTAATTATGGTTATTTTGGGCACCGTTGCTTCCGAAAAGGCATACAACAGTTTTGCACCGTGTTTAATAATTCCGCCAAACTCCTGGTTGGTTCCCGGTAAAAATCCCGGAACATCAACAAAAGTCACTAACGGAAGGTTAAAGGCATCGCAAAAGCGCACAAAGCGGGCCGCTTTTACGGATGAATTAATATCCAGAACACCGGCAAGATGTCCCGGCTGATTGGCAACAACTCCCACCGGTTTTCCTCCAAAACGGGCAAATCCTACAATAATGTTTTGTGCGTATTGAGACTGAACTTCCAAAAAGTGTTTGTTGTCGATCACCGTTTGGATAATTTCGTGCATATCGTAAGGTTTGTTTGGATCGGGCGGAACAATTTCCTGCAGATGTTCGTCTGTCCGGTCAGAAGGATCCATGGTTGGTTTCACCGGCGCATCTTCCAGGTTGTTTGATGGGAGGAAGCTAAGTAGCTCACGAATCATCATTAGGGTCTGCTCTTCGTCGTTGCCGTTAAAATGTGCTACGCCGCTTTTGGTATTGTGGGTAAGTGCGCCTCCCAATTCTTCTTTTGAGACATCTTCGTGGGTAACTGTTTTAATTACATCGGGGCCGGTAACAAACATATGGCTTTTTTCATTCACCATAAAAATAAAATCGGTGAGTGCGGGAGAGTAAACGGCACCTCCGGCACAGGGGCCTAAAATTGCAGAAATCTGCGGAATGACACCTGATGCGATTACGTTGTTATAAAAAATATCGGCATAACCGGCAAGGCTTTCAACACCTTCCTGAATCCGGGCCCCACCCGAGTCGTTTAGTCCGATAAGAGGCGCTCCCATTTTTAATGCTAGCTCCTGTATTTTTACAATCTTATCGGCATTGGCACGGCTAAGAGAACCCCCGAAAACAGTAAAATCCTGTGCGAAAACATAGACCAAACGTCCGTTTATTTTTCCATAGCCCGAGATAAGGCCGTCGCCCAATACTTTTTTTGATTCCATTCCGAAATCGTAATTCCGGTGGGTCATTAATTTGTCAATTTCATTAAAAGTTCCCGGATCGAGTAACTGTAAAATTCTTTCGCGGGCTGTTTTTTTCCCGGCTGCATGTTGTTTTTCAATTCGATCCTGGCCACCGCCCAGTTCAGCTTGTTGGTTAAATGTTTCGAGCTGTTCGTATTTTTCCTTTAAATTCATCTCTTGTAATTTGTCTTTTGTTGAATAGCGTAACTTTTCGCAGCGGAAACTGGCCTATGTTACGATTATTCCCATTTGGTAATTTTACTCCAATTCAATTAAAATCTGGTTGCTGTCAACAGTATCTTCTGCTTTTACATGAACCTTTTTTACCACCCCGTCTTTGGGCGCTTTGTATTCACTTTCCATTTTCATCGCAGAAATGATTATCACTGTATCTCCCTGTTGTACCGGATCTCCCTCAGCAACCAACACCTTAACCACTTTACCCGGCATGGGCGATGTAATTTTACTTTCTGCGGCACCGGCTCCGTTTGCATTTCTGTTTTGCAGATAACGTGCCTCAGCATCAATTACCTCCACATCGTAGGTTTCGTATAAAGTATATGCTGTATATTTTTTGGGTGTTGCATCGGGCACCAGTTCAATGTCGTATGAGTGGCCGCTTTCCAGGATAGAAAAAGTTCCGTCAGCAGTATGCATCAGGTCAACATCGTATTTTTTCCCATCCACTTCTATCTCCAGCAAGTTACCGTCTTGTTTCAACAGATTTACCCAGGCAACCCGGTCGCCTATTTTTATTTCTACTGCCATAGTCTGATCTTAAAAATGATTTACATACGGAATTTTTTTCCAGCGACTCTGAGCCGGGACAAATTCTTTTTGATTGAGGTTTACGGATGATAATTTATCCAGGTAGTCGATAAAAGCAGAAATAATAACCATGTCCTCCGGATCTTCGGTTGTATCTTTTGCCATTAATTGTTCCTGATTTTTTTCAATAAAATGGGTGTCGTAATTACCGCTAATAAAATTTTCGTTTTTCATTACGCGCTCCAGCATTTTAATCGAAGTTTTTACACCGGTTATTTTGTATTCGTATAAAGCGCGGCGCATTCTGCCAATTGCTTCATCCCGTGTTTTCCCCCAAACAATCAGTTTTGAAATCATTGGGTCGTAATAAATCGGAATTTCGTAACCTTCATATACATAACCATCGGTACGCACTCCCAAGCCCAGCGGATCTGATATTTTATAAACTTTCCCGGCACTTGGCATAAAATTATTATCCGGGTCTTCTGCGTAAACACGGCATTCAATGGCATGGCCAAGTTGTTTCAGGTCTTGCTGCCCAAAGTCGAGTGCCTGTCCTTCGGCTACAAATATTTGTTGTTTTACCAGGTCTATTCCTGTAACCCGTTCAGTAATTGGGTGTTCTACCTGTAGCCGGGTATTCATCTCCAGGAAATAGTAATTCAAATTATTGTCCACCAGAAATTCAATGGTCCCTGCACCAACATAATTTACGGCACGGGCAGCTTCAACCGCTGCTTTTCCCATTTCGTCCCTGAGTTCGGGAGTCATAAGTGGTGAGGGAGTTTCCTCTATCATTTTCTGGTGACGCCTTTGAACCGAACATTCCCGTTCAAATAAATGAATGGTATTTCCATGTTGGTCGCCAAGTATTTGGAATTCAATATGGTGAGGCGAAGTAATGTATTTTTCAATGTAAACAGCATCGTCTCCAAATGCAGCTTTTGCTTCGGAGCGGGCAGCCCGTACCGATGATACTACATCGGCTTCATTTTTCACCAGCCGCATTCCTTTACCACCGCCACCGGCAGAAGCTTTTATCATCACCGGAAGTCCTATTTCCTTGATAATTTCCAGCGCTTCCTGTTCCGATTTTATTTCACCCTCGGTACCGGGAACAACGGGTATGCCGGCTTTCATCATTGCCTCTCGTGCCTGTATTTTGTCGCCCATTTGTACAATTACTTCGGGTGATGGCCCGATAAAAATGATACCTTCGGCGGCACACCTACGGGCAAATGCAGCGTTTTCGGATAAAAAACCATAACCCGGATGTATGGCATCGGCGCCACTTTTTTTAGTAATTTCGATAATCTTGTCGATGTTGAGATAACTTTCTGCCGACGGAGCTTTGCCTACATAATAGGCTTCGTGCGCATAACGAACATGCAGAGATGTTCTGTCTGCTTCCGAATAAATGGCCACCGTTTCGATGTCCAGCTCCCGACAAGTTCGCATCACGCGAATCGCAATCTCCCCCCGGTTTGCGATCAGAATCTTTTTGATTTTACTCATAAGAAGTTTCAAATAAAATTAAGCTGTCTAAAATTCTGCTATAAATAACTGTTCGAACTAAAAATTGTTTAATGCATTAAATTTTGACGCCGAAAAATATTGGCTGCCAACATAACCTCAAATGGAATTGTGTTAATAAATGTCAATTTTGTGTTGTGGGTATCTTTTTCACAGAACTGAATTTGAAAAAAATCCAGAATGAGTCAAAAAGTGAAATTTTCAGTGTAGAAATTTTGTTAATTACAAAACAAACTTAAATTTGTGAAGAATAAATGACTAACCATCCTTCGGAAATTACTTCGGGCCCTTAAATAGACATACTCAATTAAGCCTGCGTAATATCTAATGGTTTTTTGAAATAGTTAAGTTACGACAAACAATAAAGTTGTAGTTCGTTCATTATCAACGTATAATTGATTGGATGAGTAAACCGGATTTATATATTGTAAAATGTACTTTGTTGTTTCTTGCTGTGTTATACAGTTCTCTATCGATTTCTCAAACTGCAAAGTTGTCAGGAACGGTTATAGATGAAAATACGGGAAGTCCGATTCCGTATGCAAACATCACATTGAAGCTGAATCATGATTCGCTTCATATTTTAGGCGGTATTACGAATGAGAAAGGGATGTTTACAGTAAGTGATGTAGAATATGGCAGTTACATGCTGAAAATCAGTTTTATTGGTTACGACGCTAAAATTATTGACCCCTTTGTGGTTAAACAGCCACAACTGAATCTGGGAACTACTGCATTGTATGTTTCAACAAAAAATCTGGGAGAAATAACCGTTCGTTCCGATCAATCAGGAATTTCGTATGGGGTAGATCGAAAAATTATAAATGCCAAAAGTTTTCCAGGAGCCGATAAGGCAATTGATTTACTTGAAAATATGCCATCAGTGGAGCTCGGTGTTGATGGGCGTTTAACGTATCGGGGAGACGGAACATTTATGGTTTATATAAATGGAAGGCCTGAGCTTAACGGTGAAGAGAAGTTGCGACAGATTTCTGCCGACCAGATTCAATACATTGAGATAATTACCAACCCAACGGCCAAGTATGATGCTGAGGGGACAGCCGGAATAATCCAGGTTATTTTAAAAAGGAGCCGGCTCGAAGGTTATGCAATTAGTACCAGTGCAAAGGTATCAACATTTGGATCGTACGAATGGCTCTTTTCGGTTGATCAGAAAAGCAAAAAGGGAGGTTGGTATGTGCAAGGACAGGTGAAAGATTTTGTTCAGCGAAAATTCTCTGCCATCTCTAACCAGGTAATAACAAGCGGAGAAACTGAATATGAGGTATTTTCTGATCTTCGAAAAAAGGAGCAGATAAATAGCAGTTATGTTGAATTTGGTTTGAATTACGATCTTTCGGATAAAGATTATATTGATTTTAAGTTGAGTGCCGATCCAATCAGGCGTTCAAGTATTTATTCCGATCGTGGTTTGTATCGCGATTCAGAATATGTTTCGGGAAGTTTGCAGGATCAGGAATTTTACAATTACGAAAGTAACTTTAAAATGTATTATCGTTATTTGCAAACTGTTGCCACATACGAACATGCATTTACAAAAGACCGCTCTCATTTATTGACAGCTTATGTTGATTGTTCAACCTATTTACATCCGCTAAAGGAAAGCAAAATTGATACAAAATACTTTGAGGATGGTACTGAAAAGTTAGGCTACCTGGCCAAAGAATACAACGAAATGATTTTGAAAACCAATCTGGCTTATAAAAATAAGTTTTCAGAAAAGTCAACGCTTGAGATTGGTGGACAGATCGATCTTGATCACATCCCAAAAGTGACAACTCAAAGTGGCCAGTTTGGAGAGCAAAATAGTTTTATTCCATTTGCCTACGAAAATCAACATCAAAAAGTAAATTTTGAGCAGGATATTTTTTCTGCTTATACAACGTTTGAAAGTAGTTTTGGTGCCTTCGATTACAAACTGGGGTTGCGTATGGAGCATACCCGGAGGCAATCAAACTATAGTTATATTTCCAACACCAATTACGAAATAAAAATACCGGCAGAGAAAAACTTCACCGATTTTTTCCCTTCAGCCCACTTTGTTTACAATTTCTCCGACGATAATCAGCTTTCGCTTAGTTATAGCAGAAGAATTGGCAGGGCCGAGTATTATGAATTAATTCCGTTGGAACGCTACGACTCACCATATATATATTATACCGGAAATGAAAACCTCATGCCTTCGTATGCCAATGCTTACGAATTAGGCTACATCCGTTCGTGGGGTGATAATTTTGTATCGGCAGAATTGTTTGTCCGCAACACCGAAGATCTGATTCAAAGTTATTATCGGACAGGCGAAAATAATCTGGTTATCTGGACCAAGGAAAATACGGGGAATTCATTGAGTGTTGGCTCGGAACTGATGGCGGGTTACGATATATTTAGCTGGTGGAATGCAAACTTATCGGCCAGTTTATACAATTATCGCCTGGAGGTGGACGTAGATGACCATCAAAATGAACAGACACAAATGAAAGGGGATGTTAAGTTTAACAATACCTTCAAAATCGGAAAAACCTTCTCTGTCCGCTATCTGTTTGCTTATTTAAGTCCGTTTCTGAATGCACAGGTTAAACGCGATTCTTATACCTATTCTGATCTTGTGTTGCGAAAATCGTTCATGAACCGGAAATGGGAAGCAGAGGTTTCCTGGGCGAATGTTTTCAATTCGATAAAATACAATACTGTTACCAGGGGCAACAACCTTTATGTGGAATCTCATTTTGAACGCGATCCCTATTTTTCCTTTAAACTCTCGTACAAGTTTAACAACCAAAATTAAACATTCTGAATTTGTTTTCTAAAAGGGATGAATGTTGTTTATTTGCGAGGTGAAAATTCAACAATATATACTTTTTTATAAGCGGAACCTGCATTTGGCTTTTCCGATTGTGCTATCGCAAATTGGCCAGGTAATGGTTGCACTTGTCGATAATATGATGGTTGGGCATGTGGGGACCACCGAGTTGGCTGCCGCCGCATTTGCCAATAGTGTATTTATGATTGGGATGGTGTTTGGAATGGGAGTGACCTATGGCCTTACTCCGTTGGTAGGGACAGCTTTTGGGAAAAACGACCGGAATGCAACGGTAATTTGGCTAAAAAACGGAACGTTTTCGCACCTTGTTGCATCTGTGGCGCTCACGCTGGTGATGTTCAGTGTATATTTTTTCCTTCCGCTAATGGGGCAGCCAGGCGATGTGCTGGAACTGTCCAAACCTTATTATTTGTTGTTGTGTGCGTCGTATCTGCCGTTTATGCTGTTTTTCTCTCAGAAACAGTTTTTTGAAGGCATAGGAAATACAAAAATGGCAATGCACATTACTTTGCTGTCAAACGTTGTAAACGTAGTTGTCAATTACCTTTTTATTTTCGGGAAGTTTGGAATGCCCGAAATGGGCTTGTTGGGAGCCGGAATCGGAACCTTGGCTTCGCGGATAATAATGCCTGTATTGTATGCTCTTTATGTGGGGAAAAGTGTCCGTTTTCGTTCTTATTATTTAGAGGCACAGCTTCAACGAATTTCGCGGGAAAAGGTAATTGAAGTATTGAAAATCGGGATACCCATCGGTTTTCAGCTGATTGTTGAAGTAACAGCTTTTGCCGTTGGAGCAGTAATGATGGGGTGGCTGGGAGAAACGGCACTGGCGGCGCATCAGGTTGCAATCGGACTGGCATCTACTACTTATATGATTTCGTTGGGAGTGGCGCAGGCAAATACAATCAGGGTCAGCCATCAAATGGGAGTGAAGGATTATGCGGCAATGAAAACCGCAGCGTTTGCTTCTACCCATCTTGTACTTGGTTTTATGTCGCTGGCTGCACTGTTGTTTATTGCTGCCCGAAAAGTGTTGCCGTATATGTTTACCACCGATGCGGCTGTGATTGAAATTGCTGCCGGATTACTGATTGTTGCTGCAATTTTTCAGCTCTTCGACGGATTGCAGGTAGTAATGCAAAGTACATTAAGAGGGATGGCGGATGTGACAAAACCGATGTTTATCGCTTTTATTGCGTATTTGTTGGTTGGGCTTCCGACCAGCTATGGTTTTGCATTTTTATTAAATTTTGGCCCGCAGGGAATCTGGTTCGGGTATTTGGTTGGTCTCTCAACAGCCGGAATTCTATTCTACTTCCGTTTTAGCAATAATCTGGATCACCGGTAAAATCCGGTGGAGTAAAAATTAATTGAATTAGGCATTTAAGCAATAAATTTTGTACGGCAACGGCTCTGCTTTGACCATCCTGCGCAGAAGGTTGTCAAAGATGCCATCCTTCATGTTGCTCCGGTTGAAACGGTAA
>JBKEDN010000309.1:0-8656 GCA_047975435.1 Draconibacterium sp.
TCAACTTTAAATTGACGTATCGTCATTCCGAATTTATTTCGGAATCTGCATTTTGAGCAAAGATGCTGAAATGAATTCAGCATGACGTCGTGATAAAACACGTTTGACACGACACTAGAAACATGAGTTTAAAGAATCATAGAATCTAAATAGTGAACAAATGAAACACATGACAAGATTAGCAAGCCTGCTAATAATTTCAGCTTTTTTAGTTAGTGCAACTGCCGGAAAAGAAAAAGGATGGACTTCGCTTTTTGATGGTAAAACCCTGAAAGGATGGAAAGTCTTAAACGGAACTGCCGAATACAAGGTAGAAAATGGCGAGATAATAGGAACGAGTAAAACCGGAACGCCAAATACATTTTTGGTAACCGAAAAGAATTACGGTGATTTTATCCTCGAATATGAAATGAAGATGGAATCTGGCCTGAATTCCGGGGTACAAATCAGAAGCAATAGTTTGAAAGAATACAGAGATGGACGTGTACATGGTTACCAGATAGAATGCGACGATTCTGAAAGACGGTGGTCGGGAGGAATTTACGATGAAGCCCGTCGTGGATGGCTTTATTCGCTGGAATACAACCAAGCTGCCAAAACAGCATTTAAAAGTGGCGAGTGGAATAAATACCGGGTGGAAGCGATTGGCAATACCATCCGCACCTGGATCAACGGGCAGCCTGTAGCAAACCTGGTAGATGACCTTACTGCCGAAGGTTTTATTGGCCTGCAGGTTCACTCGATTGGGAAAAGTGTGATCAACGATGGAAAAACCATCCGCTGGAAAAATATCCGGATTATGACCGAAAACCTCGAAAGCGCCCGTATGAAAATGCCCGACGATGTGCGGGAAGTTAGTTATTTAAACAATACCCTTACCGAAAAGGAAAAGAACAACGGCTGGAAATTGCTTTGGGACGGAAAAACGACCACTGGCTGGCGGGGTGTGAAGTTGGATAAGTTTCCGCAGAAAGGCTGGCACATTGAAAATGGAACACTGGTGGTTGAAAAGGCCGACGGTGCCGAATCAGGAAACGGTGGAGACATTGTTACCGAAAAACTATACAAAAATTTCGTACTTGAAGCTGATTTTAACCTTTCGGAAGGAGCCAACAGCGGAATCAAATATTTTGTACAGGGCAACCTGAACAAAGGCGAAGGATCAGCCATTGGTTGCGAATTTCAGATACTGGATGACGTAAGGCACCCCGATGCAAAACTGGGGGTAAAAGGCAATCGAACCCTGGCCTCGCTTTATGACCTGATTCCTGCAAACGGTAAGTTTTTCAATCCAAATCTTCAGGTTAAAAGATTTAACGGAATTAACAGCTGGAACCGTGCACGGATTGAAGTAAACGGAAACCATGTTGCCCATTATCTGAACGGAACAAAAGTAGTGGAATACGAACGAAATACCCAGGAATGGCAGGCACTGGTAAATTACAGTAAATACGAGAAATGGGAAGACTTTGGAAATTTTGAAGAAGGCCATATTCTTTTGCAGGATCACGGCGACAAAGTTCAGTTCAGAAATATAAAAATCAAAGAACTGGATTAATGTTTAATAAGTTGAAAAAAAGAACCTATAATCAATAAATCGACAAAAAATGCAAACAAACAGAAGAAAATTTATTCGCAACTCATTGCTTGGGATTGGTGCCGTAACCATTGTGCCGGGGCATGTAGTGTTTGGTAAACCGGGGCGTGTAATGCCCAGCGACAAAGTAAACGTAGCTTTCTGCGGTATTGGAAACAGGGGAGGACAAATTCTGGGGGATATAATGCGCACAGGCATGGTAAATAACGTTGCCATGTGCGATACCGATATGGGCGCCAAACATACACTGGCTTCTTTGAAAGCTTATCCCAATGCAAAACAATTCCAGGATTTCAGGGTGATGTTTGATAAGGCGGGAAATACCTTCGATGCAGTAGTGGCCGGTGTTCCGGATTTTGCGCACTTCCCGATAGCCATTTTAGCCATGTCGCAAGGAAAACATGTATATGTTGAAAAACCGCTGACACGTACTTTTCAGGAATCGGAATTACTGATGGATGCGGCCAAAAAATACAAGGTAGTTACCCAAATGGGAAACCAGGGACACTCTGAAGGCAATTATTTTCAGTTTAAAACCTGGGTTGAAAAAGGCATCATAAAAGATGTTACAAAAGTGGTGGCACATATGAACAGTGCGCGCCGCTGGCACGGTTGGGATACCGGCATGACAAGCTTCCCAAAAGCTGAACCTATTCCGGAAACACTGGATTGGGACACCTGGTTGGGTACTGCTCAACACCACGACTACAATCATGATTTTATTAACGGACAGTGGCGTTGCTGGTACGATTTCGGAATGGGCGCACTGGGCGATTGGGGGGCACACCTTATTGATACGGTTCATCAGTTTCTCGATCTTGGCCTGCCTTACGAAGTTGATGCTGTAAAAATAGAAGGGCACAATCCGCTTTTCTACCCGCAGGCAACCACGCTCGATTTTAAATTTCCGAAACGAAAAGGAATGCCACCGCTTACCATAAGCTGGTACGATGGAGTGGACAATCTTCCTGAATTGCCGGAAAATTATGGAAAATCGGAGCTGGCTGCAGATATTCCGGCCGCAAGTACAGGGCAAATTGAAAAACGAAGCCTGAACCCCGGCAAGATTATCTACAGTAAAGACCTTATTTTTAAGGGTGGCTCACACGGTAGTACTTTGTCGATACTGCCCTCTAAAAAGGCAGAAAAAGTGATGGCGAACCTGCCCGAAGTACCAGAGAGTACATCGAATCATTTTAAAAACTTTATTCTGGCATGTAAAGGTGAGGAAGAAACGCGTTCTCCGTTTGAAGTGTCTGCTCCTTTGAGCCTGGTATTTGTGTTGGGAACATTGGCCCAGCGTTTAAATGCGAAGCTGACTTTTGACCGTGAGACCAAACAGATTACCAACAATGCCGTTGCAAACGATCTACTGCAGGGGCCACCTCCGCGTAAAGGATGGGAAGAATTTTACAGACTATAGTTATGAAAAAAGCGCTTAAAATTTAAGCGCTTTTTTTGTGTCTTATGTATTTATATTGAGTGACTTATGGTTTTTTCTCTTTTAGCTCTTTCATTCAAATTGCATTATTTTGTACTAAGTGAAAACGGTAAGTTATCAGTACCAAATACTCTTTTCTTATTGGGTTTTGGTCCCATTACAAACTCTAAAGTTCCTCCGTCAGTAATTTGTTTGTGCGTAATGTAAGCTTTTTCGAGAGGCTTACCGTTTAACGAAACCGACTGAACATACATGTTTTTGTCAGATAGCTTTTTTGCTACGATTCTTAGCGTTTTCCCACTGTCGAAGTTTACATCAATGGTATCAAAATAAGGAGCTCCAATAACGTATTGATCGGTACCGGGGCACACCGGATAAAATCCCATTGATGATAAAATATACCAGGCCGACATTTGGCCGCAGTCGTCGTTTCCACATAAACCATCAATTTTATTCAGGTATTTTGTATCCATAATTTCCCGAATCCAGTATTGGCTTTTCCAGGGTTCCGAGGTCCAGGCGTACAGGTAAGGTACATGGTGGCTGGGTTCATTTCCGTGTACATAATTACCAATCATTCCTTCTTCGGTAATATCTTCGGTGTTTTCAAAATATTTTGCCGGCAGGTGCATGGTAAACAATGAGTCGAGCCTGCCGATAAATTTTTTGTCGCCCCCCATTTCAGTTATCAATCCGTTAACATCCTGCGGAACATAAAATGAATAATTCCACGAGTTTCCTTCAATAAAACCTTGTCCGTGTGTGTCAAGTATGTCAAAATTTTCTTTCCAGCTTCCGTTTTTGTATTTGGGCCGAACAAATTGTAACGCGGGGTCAAACAGTTTTTTATAATTTTCTGCCCGCTTGAAATATTCGTTGGCAACTCCTGTTTTTCCGATCGATTGTGCAAATGCGCCAATCGCAAAATCATCGTAAGCGTACTCCAGTGTCATCGATGCACCGCTTCCATCCACATCAACCGGAACATAACCCAACTTTTTGTAGTCTGCCAGTCCTCCGTAATAATCAAGGGTAGAACTGCTTATCATGGCTTTTAATGCCAGGTCTTTATCAAAACTGAGCCCTTTGGCAGCCGCATCCGAAATAACCGAAACTGCGTGGTAGCCAATCATGCACCAGTTCTCGTTCGAGTAATGCGACCAAACAGGCAATACATGTTCGGCACTTTGTTCGTAGTGTTTCAGCATGGAAGTAACCATGTCGCCGGCGCGTTTGGGCTGAATTAGTGTAAAAAACGGATGCAATGCACGGTAAGTATCCCACAGCGAGAAAACCGTGTAGTTGGTAAAACCATCAGCTTCGTGAATATTTTGATCCAGCCCGCGGTATTTTCCGTCAACATCGTTATAAACAATCGGATCGAGAAAAGCATGGTACATTGAAGTGTAAAAAGAGCTCATTTTATCTTCGTCGCCCTGAACAGTGATTTTGCTTAATTCTTTTTCCCAGTTTGCACGGGCTTTGGTTCTCATTGTCTCAAAATCCCATCCGGGAGCTTCGGCGTGCAGGTTTTTTAATGCGCCTTCGGTACTTACAGCCGAAAGGGAAACTTTTATTTCAACAGGTTCTCCGTTGCTTACATCAAAGTCGAAATAAGAAACAATCTTTCGCCCGGCCATCTCCGGAAAGTTGTGGTTTACATCGAATTTTCGCCAGAAACCATTGTATTTTATTTTTTCAAAATCTTTGTAACCGTAATTTTTGATTGGTTTCGAAAACGACATAGCAAAATATATATAACGTGTACGTGCCCAACCGTTTACAATCCGGTAGCCGGTAACCAGGGTGTCGTTTTCAACCCGTGCCGAAGCCCACAAAACTTTACCGTCGTAATTGTAAATACCGTAATTCAGGTCGAAAATAATATGTGCGTCATCGGTTTTTGGGAAGGTGTATTTATGAATGCCAACATGCGCTGTGGCTGTTAACTCGGCGGTAACATTGTAATCATCCAGTTTTACCTTGTAATATCCGGGGCTGGCAACTTCGCTTGCATGATCAAAAGAAGAGCGGTAGCCGGTTTCAGGCTGGTCTGCCGTTCCCGGATTCAGACGAAGTTTGCCAACGGTGGGCATAACCAAAAAGTCGCCTAAATCAGAATGGCCTGTTCCGCTGAAAGCAGTGTGTGCAAAACCCACAATGGTTTTATCAGTATATTGGTAACCTGCACAATATTTATAAACGTCAGGTACATATATCCCGTCGATATTGTGGGGAATGGTATCGCTTTGCGGGCTTAACTGCACCATTCCAAACGGAACCACAGCCCCGGGAAATGTGTGTCCCATTTTATCGGTGCCAATCAGTGGATTTACATAATCACAAAGGCTTTTTTGTTCTGTAATTTGCGCTTTTAAAACAGCGCTGTTTAGTGTAAAAACAATAAAAATGATGTAAAAAACTGTCGCTTTCATCTGCTTGAATTATTAATTTCTTATGGTAATCCCGATCACATTATCGGAAGAATTTGCCTGTTCGTCAATTGATGGATTTTCATACAGTAAAGATAATTGTAATAAACAACTATGGTTATTCAGTTTTGTATAAATAGAGGAATGGCCAGGCAAGTTTAACGATCTGCGGTTAACAACTAGTGGTGGCCATTGGTTTCAGTAATTGTGTTTATGCCGATCGTTAAAACCTGTAGCGTGTTTTCGAAAAGTTGTAGCGGAGCCTTAATCTATTTTATACATTTGCAGTTCAAAAAGTTTTTTAAAAAGAGACAAACTTGAATTTCAGCATTCTGATATACACTTAAAAGAATGATTGCAGTTCATGATAAATTACTTGATTTACTGATAATTAAATACTACTAATCAAATGAAAATATTTCACTTGTGTACCAGAAAAATGATTTGGACTAAAACGGCGGTTGTTATTTGGATGACAATTATAAGTGTTTCTGCTTTTGGGCAATCCATTATACCTCAGCCAAATATTGTGAACCATAAAGAGGGAGTGTTTCGTTTTTCCGGAGAATTGAGTGTTTCCAGCCGCGATAAGATTTTTCAAAAGCTAATTCCTGGTTTTATACTCTCGGCACAAAAATTTGCAGAACTATCGATAGTTGAAAAGAAAAAGGCTGCGATCCGACTCGTAAGAAATTCTGAAATAAAAGGAAGCGAAGAATACCAACTGACCATTGACGAGAAAAAGATTACGATTGAAGCTTCAACCGAAAATGGATGTTTTTACGGGCTTCAGTCTTTGTTGCAACTACTTGTTTTTTCGGATAATACCCATGAAATAAAGTGCGTGCAAATTACAGATGAACCACGTTTGGGCTGGCGTGGGTTTATGCTCGACGAATCGCGTCATTTTTTTGGTACCAATGAAGTTAAAAAGCTTTTGGACCAGATGGCTTTGCTGAAGTTAAACAAATTTCACTGGCATTTAACCGATGAACCCGGCTGGCGGATTGAAATAAAAAGCTATCCTTTGCTGACCCAAATTGGCGGTGTCGGAAATTATTCTGATCCCGATGCTCCTGCGCAGTTTTACACTCAAAACGAAATCAAAGAAATTGTTGCATATGCTGCAGAACGCTTTATTGAAATTATTCCCGAAATAGATATGCCGGGGCATGCCACTGCGGCTGTAAAGGCTTATCCGGAATACAGTGGTGGAGGATCGGAAAAACATCCTGATTTTACATTTAACCCCGGAAACCCCGAAACCTATACCTTTTTAACAAATATTTTGCGGGAGGTGACTACACTTTTTCCGTCAGAATACATTCATATTGGTGGTGATGAGGTGAGTTATGGAAATCAGCAATGGCCTGAACTTCCGGGTGTTAAAAAATTGATGAAAGAAAACGAACTGTCAAATTTAAACGAAGTGGAGCATCATTTCATCTTGCAGATGGCTGATTCGGTTTCGGCTTTAGGAAAGAAACTAATCGGGTGGGACGAGCTTGTTTCTTCAGGTGTTAATAACCGGGAAACACTGGTAATGTGGTGGCGCCACGATAAACCCGGGGTGCTGCAACAAGCACTCGAAAAGGATTTTAAGGTGGTTTTATGTCCACGGATTCCTTTGTATTTTGATTTTGTTCAGGATGAAAACCATAAATCGGGAAGAAAGTGGGGCGGAAAATTTGCTCCGGTTAAAAGCGTTTACGACTTTCCGTCATCGGCATTTCTGCCCGCTTCAGCCATTGCCAATACAAATGTTATGGGTATTCAGGCAAACTTATGGACCGAAACAATTGCAAGCCAATCGCGCTTAGAGTTTATGATTTTTCCCCGGATTTGTGCCCTTGCCGAAGCAGCCTGGACAATTGATCGGGCCAAGGATTATAACAACTTTGAAACCCGTTTAAAAATGATGTTTCCACTGTACCGGAATGAAAATATTGAATATTTTGATCACATTTCAGGAGAGGGAAAAGAGATTCAGCAATCAAAATAGTTTGCAGACAAAACTGATTAAAAAGGAAGAAGCGTTTTGGGATTTTAAATATTATCAAAGAGTAGTACATAAACATGCTACTCTTTGATATTTCGAACGGTTTATTTATCGTAAACCATAGGCACAATTACGGGATCCAACGAATGACTTCTTGAGTAGTATCATTGATTATTAGAGCTCTCTATTCCAGAAAGTTTAGGATATTGGCCTCCATTTTTTCAATTAAACCAAGCATAAGAACCTGTTCTGATTGTGTTAAACCATTGGTTGCAATATTTATCGATTGCTGCATGCAGGCATAAACTTTATCCTTTATCCCGTCCGCTTTCGGAAGGATAAATACAAGGACACTTCTACTGTCCGCAGGGCTTTTCTTTTTTGTTACATACCCAAGTTTCTCCAGCTTATCGACTATCCGGGTTACGTTGGCAAAGTCTTTTTTGCTCGATTTTGCCAATTCCCCAACCGTTAAGCCGTTGCTTTGCCACAGGTAATACAAAATAACCCATTGGTCGGGAGTTATTTCCAGTTTATTTTCGGCGATAATCCGGAATACCTGCCGTTTTAATAATACGGCAAGTGTTGCTACCCGGTGGTTTACTGACTGTTCAAGATTAATTTCCATCGCTTGCAATGCGTTCTTTAACTTTATTCCAGGCATGTGTCCCTTTCAGGCACGACTTTTCAAAGGTATGGTACATCTCCTTAAACCGGCTCATCGGTACCGATAAACTTAAAACATTTGCTTCAACATGGGCCTTACAGACGGGTCGAACAAACCTAAAAAAGTCCGATACCCACCATCCCTGTTTTCGGTAACAGTTTGCCCAATAATAGCACTACAGCCCGAGGCGAACGGCACAGAAACGGCATCCAGTTTCATGGTATCCATCAGGCACCACGAGATTAGCCCTGTCATTACATCCGGAGTGGCAAAAAAGACAATTCCTTCCAGGCCCTCCAAAGTTTCAACATTAGCGAGCGAGGTAAAATTTAAGTATTTCCCTTCTTTCGACGGCATATCCAGGGTAGCTACAAAATCTGTCACCATTTCGGGCGTATCTTTATAAGGAAACCTCTAAAAATTAAAAATCTACCAATCAGCCTATTATAATAGTAAATAGTATCTTAGGAGCATATTCTTATACAATGAGGACAAGATACAAAGCAACAGGGACAAACAG
>JBKEDN010000205.1:0-5104 GCA_047975435.1 Draconibacterium sp.
GGAGTGGCCAAAATGAACCGAAAATTATACGCTTTTTAGCTACTCCGTGGCACAGTTTGAACCGAAATCATTGGCACAAATAGCTCCGAAATCGGTGGCACAAAACGAACTAAAATAGCCAGGACAATCAAAACCCCGTATTGTTGCGTTGCAAACTCCGCTGAAATCAGTCAAAATAAGGTTCTGTTTATTTTTCGCGGTGGTATTCGAACATCGTTTTAATTTGTTTTTTGAGAATGGCGGGTGTATTAAAGAATGTCTTCTTTCTTAACCAGTACAAATTTGTGGTTGTCTAGTTCTGAGTAACCCTGATCATATACAAAATAGTAAATACGGCCCGTACGTGTGGTGTAAAGATGGGTGTGATAATCAAATTCAAAGCCCTGTTTTTCGAGTGTACTCCGGAATGTGGTTGTTTTATCTTCCGGATTCAGCTCTCTTAAAATGAGGTGGTTTTTTTTCAATATCCGGTTGATTTTGCGCATGTAATTCGACGACTTGCCCAGCTTTTTATTGTTGTAGGCATTTCTGCACAAATCGTTGCAAAACTTCTGGTCGGCCCTTCCTTTTAACGGTTCTCCACATTCGAGGCATTTTCTTTTTTCCATAGCGCTGTTCAGGTATTAGGTTTATACTTTGTAACTTTCAATCACTTTTACCATATCATTGAGTTGTTTTATCCCAAAATCAGCTATTTGAAAATCGTTGGCAAATTTCAGGTACAGGTTTAAATCGTGGTTTTGTTTTACGATTTTAAGTTCATTTTTTAGATCCTCAAATTCCTTTTTGCCCTCCATTTGCAGGTATAAGTTTGTGTAAACCTTAAAATTATCTGCCGAGGGTTTGTCAAACACCGATGCAAACATGGTAATATAATGATTTAGATATGCTTTCGGATATTTTTCATAGAGAAGATTGCTCGCGTTATGCATAAACCTGAACTGAAAACCGGTAGCCAAACACTCAAAAATACAGTCGTGCAGAAAGAAAATGAAATGCCGGATTTTCTTTTTCTCAAACGATTTGTTTACAATAATTTTATCGGATGGGAAATCACGGTCCCATTCAGAATCCGTTAACTCGTAAAACTCGCCCCATGGCAATTGCTCGTTTTTATATCTGAATTTTCCCTGGTGGTAAGCTTCGTTGTTTGTTGAATCCAGCCGATAGGCGTGTACGTCGTAAAACGTCAGTTTCCCGGTTTCGCCTTCATCAATATGTTCAAATACAAACGAATTTAAAAGGAAGGATAACTCCACTCCGCTTTCTGTAGGCAAAATCTTTGGGTTTGGGGAATTGGGTTCCGCATTCCAGTTTTTATTTTGTTTTATGTATTTCATCTTTTGGGTGAATCTATCTGTAAAAGTTGGTAAAACTCTTGACCGAACATGCTCTTGCGCAAGAGTTTTCCGACCGGGATTACCCGACATAACTCAGGCTTTTTATTAGTCATTTAATCAACTTGTCTATTCGTTCATAAATCACACCTTCGTGCCCGTCAAAATCAAAAGTTTCTTTAAATGTCATTTCTGTTTTCTCCAGAACTTTTATCGATGCAATGTTTTCTTTCATTGCTCTGCCAACAATTCTTTCAATTTTTAATTCATTAAAACCTACTTCCAGGCATTTTTTTGCTGTTTCAGTTGCAAATCCTTTATTCCAATACTTTCTGAAAAATCTAAACCCGATATCGTATTCATTTTTGTCTTTATTGTATTTAAGTCCGCACCAACCGATAAACTTTAAAGTAGATTTATCAATAACAGCAAGCCGTCCAACCCCGTATTTTTCATATTGGTCGTAGTTTGTCAAAAAATCTTTGGCCGCTTGTATGTTTTCAAATGGTTGGTCTCCTGTGAATTTTAGTACTTCTTTGTCAAGATTTAATGCATAGAAATCTTCTGCGTCTTCTTTGATTAGTTGGCGCATTATGGTTCTTTCGGTTTCCAGATGCTTAATTTTCTTCATTATTTATGATGGTTGTTCATTTAATATGAAAACAGCGGAGTATATCCCGATATTGAGCCTCTACTATCAGTCGAGGCCTAAATCAGCGTTGTTTCTGCAATATAGCAAATCGCCAAACACGCTACTGGGACGCACTATCCGATTGTGTCCAGTTAATTTTATAATACATTTTTTCCACTCTTAAATTTTCTTTCTCCGAAATTGTATAAAGCTGAATAATCTGGGATTTCACATCATCATCCGTAAATTTTTTCCACTGCTTCCATTTAATCTCTTTTTTTAATCCTAACCCGGATAAGAAAACAGAGTCCCTTTTATATTTTGAATCGATCTCTCGTTTTTTAGAATTGAAATCATCAATATCGTTCATAATATTTCGAATGGTTATCCAAACGAGTTTCTCACCTCTGTCGTAATCAAAATGCACGAAAGAATTATTGTCAAATCCTATTATATCAAGTTCAGTAAAACTAAACTTTGAAGCAGGTGGCCTAAAAAATAACTTTAACCCTAATAAATCCTTTATGTCTGAAGGAATCTTAGAAAACAAAATTATCTGAGACTTGACTTGAGAATATCCTAGCGAAAATGCTAAAGCGAAAAAGGATAATCCGAGAAGATTACCAAGGATAAAACACACTAAAAACAGATAGAATCCATCCATTAACTCTCTTTTATTATCCAATCCAAAAATCAGGAACAGTATAGCCAGGATACCTGAAAAGAGAACTCCTGAAATCTTTAATGTAAATTTTGTTACGCTCTTATTTAATTTAAAATATTCAATCAGTGTCATTTATGTAGTTTTTCTTTTTCAATGGTTTAACAACTCGGTTATACATTATTTCTGACATATTCCAGTTGTAGCCATCAAAGTTTACGGTATTTGTAAATTGTATAACAACAGCATCAATATCCTTATGGTATTTAGCAATCGTTTGGTATCCGGGTATCAGGCCGGTGTGTTCATACTTATAAATGGAAGAATAAATTTCCTGTTCTTTTTTATCTCGAAAAACAGAGCCATCATTTAATGCGCGGATAAATTTGCTCAAATCTTCGGCAGTTGCCAGTATAGAACCTATGTTATCCGTTTTTAAATCCGAATCATAGCCCACATAATAACCGCTCATTACATCGTCTATGTTTACATCCTGAATGGAGCCAAACGTATGCTTTAAATTCAGTGGGTTTAAAATTTCTTCCTGAATGTATTGGAAAGTACCGTACCCCAGAACGCGGTTCATTATTCTGCCCAATAATAAATAATTGGTGTTGGAATATTCATAATCTCCGTCGGGTTTAAAGTTGGCTGGTTTATCCAAAATCAAAGCAAGGTTTTCATCACCGTTTTCTTTTGGATGCATCCAGTAATCGGGTGTACGAACATAATCCGGAATACCGCTGCGATGCTGAACCAGCATTCTTATGGTTATTTTATTGGCATATTCTATTCTGTCTTTTAATTCGGGTAAATAATCTGCGAGCGTTTTGTTTAATGACAATTTTCCATCGGAAACCAGTTTTGCAACCGCTACCGCATTATACAATTTGCTAACACTGGCAATTTTAAACAATGAATTGGGATCGGCCGGAATTTTATTTTCTCTGTTTTTGTAACCCGAAGTATAAAATTCTGTTTGATTTCCTTTTTGGTTTACACAAACAATTATACCATCAAAACCGTAATCTGCGGCTTTATCAACTTGTTCCTGAACGGTGTTTGGGAGCGGCTTGATCCAGGCTTTTACAATGGGCCACGGAACAAAAAACAGGGAGATTACTGTTCCCAGGAACAATAAAATCCGAACAATTAGTATTGAATTTTTTTTAGTCATTCGATCTTATTTATGGTGGTGTTTGAGCGTCTCCCTGTTAGCTTTGGTTGGCGGGGCGGGCTGCCAATTATTATGTGGTAGTGTTTATTTGTTTATTGTTCTCAATGCTTTTTTAATAATGTACTTTGTTTCTTTCGTGTTGCTTTCGTTTTCCCAACGTTTACATAGTTCGTTTACAAATTAGGGTTGGGTTTTACTTGCGTCATTCAACCAATTTCCAACGCTGTTTTGAACATATTTTGCCATGTCGGATTTTAATGGTTCTAAAATAGGCAATCCTAATTCTGGATTTTGTTTTAGTTCTCCGATATGTTCGCACCAAACTCCACGTGGTCGCGTAGATTCGGTTGCAAACCGTCTGATATTTTCATCTTGGTTTTTTGTCCATTTGGCCAATATTTCAATGCTTTCCGTTATATTTTCAGCTATTTTGGGTCTTACGGCTAACCAACATATTTCTCGGACTCCAAAATGTTTGTCTGCTGCAAATGGTTGGATTTGTTCAAGAGTTTCCGCAATGTTAAGATTTTTGTTCTTTCCGATTGTGTAAGTTGCCCAACAACGAACAAGGTCAGCGTTATGGTTTGATATAATGGTCAAAAATTCGTTGTCATTGTTTTGGTCGGTTTGTCGATAAATCTCCGTTCCGATTGCTTCATTTATGGAATTGACAGTTTGCTTTTTCAGTCCATCAATTTTTGTTAATGCAGGTTTCAAGTAATCGGTCCGTGTATGTTGCTTTAGTAGATTTTCAAGTAAAAGTTTTTGGTCAACGGCTAACCATTCCACGAGATTTGCGGTTTCAATTTGTCCAAAATTCAATTGCTCTAATATGTCCTTTGGAATATCTTTTGTAGAGCGGGCCCCTTTTCTTTTTATTTCTGTTATAGCCAATGTTTTAATTTCTTAAAGTGTCGATTTTAGAAATTGTTTCATGCACAATTTGCATAAATCGTTCCAGTTCTGTAGGTAATTCATTTTTATCAGGAAAATACCAATGGGTTGAATCACTTTTTTCAATAGCAATGTATTTCATTGCAGTAACCGGCATATCAGTAGGAGCATCTTCGTGGAACCCGTACTTTTCCGAAAGGTTAATCGACATTAATTTATTCAGCTTTTCTTTAATCAACGATACATCTTCACTCGGAATCTGATATTCGGATTCTCTATATAAATCAATTGAATTAGGCATTTAAGCAATAAATTTTGTACGGCAACGGCTCTGCTTTGACCATCCTGCGCAGAAGGTTGTCAAAGATGCCATCCTTCATGTTGCTCCGGTTGAAACGGTAACA
>JBKEDN010000220.1:0-2378 GCA_047975435.1 Draconibacterium sp.
TCGGCGCCTTTTACCGTGTTTTTTAACCCGCTAAACAGCAAATCGCGTTGTGTGTCGGCATCGGCAATGGGGCCTGTAAATAAGCTTTTCTGCAAAAGGTCGAGCACCTCGCCCTCGGCGGCAAAGGCAGCTTCGTAAGCCGGGTAAAGCCGCTGAATGCCCAGCGCTTCGGCAGTAAACCGCAGTACCAGGTCGGTGGTTTCGTTGTGAAAACTGTAGTGTTCTTCGTTGCGCAAACGGCTCAAATCAATTTTTTGAATTTCCATGATGGGTTGTTTTTGTTTGATTAATATTAGTTGAATTATATAGTACAGTCTTTAGCAGACTGTTTGTTTTTAGTGCCGGATCATTTTCGGGAAGCCCCGAAAGGCTGTCCGCGATCGTTTTCAGAGTTTCGGAAGTTCCCGAAAGCCCGAACCGCATTCAAAACTGCTCGCCGGGAAGCTCCGAAAGTGTCAACTTTGGCCGGGGCTGGGTTTCGGACATTCCCGAAAGCTTGTTCCTCTGCGGGTTCAGGTTTTCGGAACGTCCCGACAGTTTGTTTTCGATTCTCCTTTGCTTTTCGGAACGCTCCGGCGACCTGTTTATCATTCTTCCGGTTAGGCCCTTCAAGGTTTTTAACGCCTTGAAGGGCTTGTAAACTGTACACTGCGACTGATCACTGCTTATTTCTGCACCACCAGTTTCCCGGTAAGTATTTCGCCTTTGTATTTTACACGTACCATATACACACCTTCTTTCCAGCTTTGGGTATTAATGGTAACACTACTGCCTTTTAGTTTTTGTTTTTTTAGTTTCAGGCTTTGCATGCTGTTGTACACCTCAAGCTCCCATTCGGTGGTTTCGGCAAAAGCCTTTTCTGTTGAATTGGTTTCGATACTAAGCGTGGTTTCACCGGAAGTTGGGTTGGGCGTAAACATCATGGAATAGCCACAATATCCTTCCGTGAAATCCATCCATTTAAATTCGTAATTATCATCACACTCGGCGTAAACTTCCACAATACCTGCACAGCCGGAACTTATGTCGTTGACATAAACATTAGCCCAGCCCAGCCCCTGGTCGATAATATTAATTCCACAGCCAAAATAAAAAATAGCATCAGTAATACCCCATTTCTCAGGTAAAACCGAAGGCAATGGCCATAAATAAAACGAATAGTATTCACCTTCGCAAAGTTCCCACTCCCCATTAAAATTAGGGATGATTGCATCCCCTTCTGTAATTTCTACCATAACGACAAAATCATCAGGATTTGGCGGTCCTGTCCAGAAATTCATACGTGGCATTGTATATAAGCCCCATCCTGTGTTAACTATTGCTTCAATCCAGGCATTACCTTGATTAAGTGGAGATATTTGCACAGGATTGGCAGTATTTCCTGATAAGGTAACATTACTCGAATTCCAGTGGTGGAAAGTATAGCCGGGGGGCAAATCGATAACCGACAAAATTTTGGATGAACAAAGGACGTTAAATGATTCAGAGTATTTAGGCTCCGGCCGCACTGAATTTAAAGTTGCCACACCCAAACCGATTGGGTCTAACCAGTTACTTAGGCGGGTTGAGTCGGTACCTCCGCCTGTCCAGGATCGGCTTAATCTTCCAAAATAAGTTCCTTTATCTTTATCACATGCAGGTTTTCCATCTCCAGCATGATCTTGACCTATTACTTTTTTGTTTTGATCAAATAGTGGGGATCCAGAAGATCCTCCTTCAGTGTTTCCTATATCCCAATCATCCACAAACCAATGAGAATTGTTTGTTCCACCATAATTAGAAATAGCCGGAGATTCATTATCAAATGTATATTTCATTACATCACCAGCTGGATGATGAATACAAGTTACTTTAGATGGAGTTGTCCCTGATTTATCCCAGCCCAACCATACTTTCTGACCAACCGAATATATATCTCTTAGTATATCATCTTGTAATTCGACCAATGCAAAATCTGTTGAGTCCCATGCTGCACGAAAATGTGTATCATCAAACGTATAAACGCTTCCAATTGTACTTCCTCCACAGGTGGTATGTTTAAAACCGAATCTTACCAGCCAATCTTCTGAGTCCTGAATCTCGTTATTATCTAATATCCCATTTCTATAGGCTAACCCCGGACCAATATCAATACAGTGAAAGGCGGTTAAGATTAGTGGTCTATAATCTTGCAAAGTATTATTAAGTAAAGAACCTGAACACAACTCAGACCCATTAGCCAAAAGTACTTGTACCACTCCATCCGATTCTTCTTTCCAGAGGCTGTATGTTTGTAAAAGTGCATAAGCATCCAAATTTTGTAAATTAGTTTTTGCAAAACAAAAAGATGAACACTTATGCAAAGGAAAGTTAAAACAATTAGTTTTCATGGACAAAGG
>JBKEDN010000311.1:0-2065 GCA_047975435.1 Draconibacterium sp.
AAATTGCCTGAGTTCCCGGCAATGGAAAAAGAGTTTGTCAAGCCACTAATCGCTGCCTATAAGCTGATGGTCATTTTTAAGGCAATCAACAATGGCTGGCGTCCCGACTGGAGCAATTACAACCAATGGAAATATTTCCCCTGGTTTGGGGTTCTGTCTTCGGGTTTCGGTTTTTCGGGCTCGGATTACTACTGCGTTCGCTCGGTTACGGCTGTCGGGTCTCGCCTTTGCACTGATAGCAGTGAAAAGGCCCTGTACATTGCAGAGCAGTTCCAGGACGAATACAAAGACTTCTTTTTATACCCCGAAGGGGAGCCGTAAGTTTAAAGTTGAATGTTCAAAGTTTAGCGTAAACCTTTAGGGTTGGCAAAACCCTAAAGGTTAAAGCTTCCGACCAATGACAGACCAGGAGATAATAGACCGCAACTGCGGAGTACCGCCACAGCGTGAAAAGCTGGAATACACCATTTGGCTGAACGAGATGAAAGCCGCCTTTTACGAGAAAAGCCGCTCGGGAGTACACCGGCCGCCCTGGCACAAGAGAAGTTAAATGAAATTGATAACAAAATTAATAAACAGATGAAACTAAAAAGATTTGACACAAGCAATGCGGTAACATCCGCTCGCACTGGTTACCCAACCATTACCTTAATGAAAAACGGATCGATTGGTTTAAACCGCCATGCGATGGAACTGCTCGACCTGGAACCAACAAAAAGCCACGTTGTATTTCACCAGGATGAAGAGTCGCGAAAAAACTGGTACCTGGAAGTGGACGCAAAAAATGGCTTTACCGTTCGTGGAAAAAAAGAAGGTGGCACATTTGCCTCTGTAACTGTATGCCGCGAGATATGGAAAAGTTTTGGTATGAAAGAAGCTACCATAAGGCTAAAAATCAACGATAAGCAAAAGCAACTGTCGGGTTTAAAGTTGTGGGAGATAATAGATCCCGATTACGAGAAAGCAATTGAAAGCTTGTAGTTATGAACACTCAATCTCAAACTGCCCAGATCCGGGCACACCTTGAGAGCGGAAAAACGATCACTGCACTTGAAGCAATCAGCCTTTATGGTTGTTTGCGATTGAGTGGACGTATTTACGACCTCACCCACGAAGAAGGGTTAAAGATCGACTCGCGAATGGTTAACCGCAACGGGAAAAGAATAGCCGAATACTCAATGGCATAATACGATGGAAACAGCAGCCAACAAAGCAACAGAATTGTTTCGCGAACATTTAAACTATGTAAGCGGATGGACACAGCTATCGCAACCAGGGCAAACGCCTTGTGCCACATACGAAGGCGAAGAGATGCGATACGCCCGTGCTTCGGCTTGTGCCCGTACAACGGCAAAACAATGTTTGCTTATGGCTGAAAGGTATAATGTAAGCGAGGAAATTGCATTTTGGCAAGGCGTTCTGGAAATGCTTGATGGGAGCACAAAATAATTATCTTTAAACATTGTTTCAATCACATTAAAACACATATAAAATGAAAAAACTTATCTACATCACTCTAACACTCGCAGCTTTGTTGGGCTGCTCGAAAGATTCTGACGAAGAAATAATTGATGAACCTGTTGTTAATTATTTGGAAGATACCAAGTGGCAATCATACACGCCAATGTTCGGCGAAAAATACATGCACGCAAAGTATTTTACTTTTAATGCCGATGAGACTTGTACTTATGTTGACAGTATAGGTACTGTTACTACAAAAACATATTATTACGACATTGTAAATGGAGACCCAATTCAAGGGCAGTATTATACTTCTCTTTATAAAGATGCCGCAAAAACAGACGAGTACGAACTTTTAACAATAGATAAAAGTTTGGAGGAACTACACTATTATTGGGTGCTTGGCGAGCTGGCTTCTGTTATGAACTACGTGAGAATAGAGTAATTATGACAGAAAAGAACAAAAAGGAATCTGCTGGATTTGATTTAAGGAAACCTCTAAAAATTAAAAATCTACCAATCAGCCTATTATAATAGTAAATAGTATCTTAGGAGCATATTCTTATACAATGAGGACAAGATACAAAGCAACAGGGACAAACAG
>JBKEDN010000312.1:0-4716 GCA_047975435.1 Draconibacterium sp.
TTCACTACTTCTGCGTTGAAATTTCCTTAAATAGCTGGTGCTATTCGCGTCAATTCCGCCTTGAATTAGTAAAAAATACTTCATAATACCTTTAATTTATAAAATTTAAACAGACTCTAAAGCTGCGCTTCGGGTATTGAATCCGGGCGCAGTTTTTTTTTGTTATCAGTCCGGTTGTTTTGGATCAAATAAATCAATCACAAAAAAAAGCCGGCTAAATAAAACCGGCTTCTGAATCATCTATTGTTGAATTTCTTAATTCATATTTTTGATCCTGTCCATTGCCTCCAGAACATTGTCGCGGTCGGCAAAAGCAGAAAAACGAAAATAGCCTTCGCCCGATGGGCCAAAACCAGAACCTGGTGTACCTACAACATTGGCTTCGTTTAAAACCTTGTCGAAAAACTCCCACGATTTCATGCCGTTTTTGGTTTTTACCCAAATGTAAGGTGCATTTTCACCTCCAAAAACTTCATATCCTGCATTGGCCAGACTTTCTTTCATAATGAGGGCATTTTCCATGTAGTAGCTGATTACTTCGCTCACTTCTTTTTTTCCTTCCGGGGTGAAGATGGCTGCTGCCGCTTTTTGTACCGGGTACGAAACACCGTTGAATTTGGTAGATTGACGACGGTTCCACAGTGGTTTTACCGGGTGTGCTTTTCCGCTTTTATCGTACGCTGTCAAATCATTCGGGATAACAGTAAATGCACAACGTGTTCCGGTGAATCCGGCGGTTTTCGAAAAGCTGCGGAACTCGATGGCCACTTTTTGAGCACCTTCAATTTCATAAATTGAGCGTGGGATGCTGTCGTCCTGTATAAAAGCCTCGTAAGCTGCATCGTAAAGGATAATTGCCTTTTTCTCAGTTGCATAATCCACCCACTTTTTCAGTTCTTCTTTCGAAGCCACTGTTCCGGTCGGATTGTTGGGATAACACAGGAAGATCAGGTCCGGAGTTTCAGTCGGAAGTTCCGGGATAAAGCCATTTTCTTTTGTACACGGCATGTAAACAATGCCTTCGTAGTAACCGTTGGTTTGGCAGGTACCTGTTTTTCCGCTCATCACGGTAGTGTCGGCGTAAACCGGGTAAACCGGGTCGCAAATGGCAATTTTATTTTCGTTGCCAAAAATCTCCTGGATATTTCCGGTGTCGCATTTCGAACCATCGGAAATAAAAATCTCGTCGGCCGAAACATTTACTCCGTTTGCCTGATACGAGTTGGTTGCAATGGCTTCACGCAAAAAGGCATAACCTTGTTCGGGGCCGTAACCTTTAAACGTTTCGCCTTTGGCCATTTCGTCCACGCCCTCGTGGAACGCTTTTACTACGCTTGGGACCAGCGGCTGAGTAACATCGCCAATGCCCATTTTAATCACTTTCTTATCGGGGTTGGCTGCTATAAATTCATTTACACGCCGCCCTATTTCCGGGAAGAGATAACCCGCCTGAAGTTTCAGGTAATTTTCATTAATTAATGCCATTTCTATCTGTTTTTGTTGAAAATCTTATTGAAGCCGCTAAGATAAGAAATATTGGCGGGAGCAGCTTTTCCTGTTTAGTATGCTAATTCTTATTTAGATTTTTTTAATGAGGTTTGTCGATTTTTGTTCAAAACAGAGTATTACTTTTGTGGGAAACTCATCATTATGCAAAACTTCTATATTAAATCACACGGGTTGGGAAACGACTACATTGTACTTGACCAGGATACCATTACTTTTGAATTAACCGCAAAGGCGATTGTTCGCATTTGCGATGTGCATTTCGGAATTGGTTCCGACGGAATTTTGTTAAAAGTACCGTCAGAAGCAGCCGATTTTGGGTTACGGATCTTAAACCCGGATGGGTCGGAAGCCGAAAAAAGCGGGAACGGGCTTCGGATTTTTTCGAAATTTTTGTTTGATCACGGACATACTGCCGAGAAGGTATTTACCATTGAAACTCCGGGAGGGATAGTTACTGCCAAAATAGTGGAAGAACAAAACGGCAAAGCTCAGATTATAAAAGTAGATATGGGAAAGGCCATTTTTGAAGCTGCCAAAGTTCCGGTAAATATCGAAAATGAAGAATGCATCGATGAACCCTTACATTTGCACGACCAGTCGTTCAGGATTAATTGTGTTTCGGTGGGGAATCCGCATTGTGTAATATTGGTTGATGAACTGGATGAGGCAGAAGTAAAAACCTATGGGTCGGATATTGAAAACCACCCGATGTTCCCCAAACGGATAAATGTACAGTTTGCAAAGGTAATTTCGCCTACAGAAGTGGCGGCAATGATATGGGAACGCGGTGCCGGCTGGACACTGGCCTCCGGAAGCTCATCGTGTGCGGTGGCGGCAACGGTTATTAAACGCGGGTTGACCGAACGAAACTTAACCATAAAAATGCCGGGCGGGAATCTTCGTATCGAAATTGATGAAGACTGGGAAATACGGATGACAGGCGAAGTCCGCGAAATTGCATCTGGTGTTTTGAGCAGTGAGTTAATCGAAGATTTAGAGCGATGAAATATTTTGGAGTCGTTGTTTTTTTTGTATTGATGCTTACTCAGGCCTCTTTTGCTCAGGTTATTAATGTAATGAAATACATCAAAGAAAATCAGTGATTCAGATCTCCAGGTTTGTAAATTCTTCCACCACCTTAAAACGGTATTCAGGATATTCATACATCGGCATCCTTACTTCGGTTTGGCCTATCGAATAACCATAAATTCGCTTGTAATCGTCGCGGTCTTCTCCCATTTCTTCCAGTTGGTTGAGGTATTCGGCAATCGATTTCGATTCAATAACAATCACTTTGCCCATTGTGTCAATTATCGGGCTGTGATTGCGTGTGCGGTCATGATCAAATTCAAGGATTCTTCGTCCGTAACGGGTAAGCCCGATGGTTCTGAAAGTAAGACTTTTTCCTACGCCCGGCAGGTTTAAGATATTTCTGTCGGTAGCTAAAAACGGGAGATCATGTTCGTTTCTTAAACGTGCGATTTTGCTTTTGAGTGTTTTTGAATCCAGCATTAGCAATTGCGCAAATTCCATTTCATCATCGGGTATTTTTCCAATTATTTTTTCTTCCATAGCTTCCTGCACTGATCGTGAGTTGGGGGCAAAACTTGCCATGTTTTCCTTAAAACCTTTTACCGTGAAGGTGTAATAAGTCAAAACTCCAATGTCGTTCAGTACTTTACGTAGTTTAGCTGTGTGGCCACGGCGCGATGCCGCTGCAGTAAAAACAAGCTGATTGGTAACAGCCCATCCGGCGTTCAAAAATACCTGTACAGCTCTTCGGGCTTCGGGAGTTACTTCCATTGGCGACTCAAAATGGGTTTGTATAACAAATTGTTTTATCCCTGCGTGGGAAGCTTTGGCTTTGAATTTTTCAAGAATCCGCCCCAACTCCGGCGTTATTCGTTGTGGCAGATAAACCGGTAAACGGGTACCAATTCTGATCCGAATGATTTCAGCGTATTTTTCATTTTCCGAACGTTCAGCATTTTCTTTTTTCTTTCTTAATGCCATTTGGTGGATTTCATCTAAAATATGGCGAAGGCTGTAATTACTACTCATCAGTGCATCGCCACCGGTAAGCAGAATGTCGCGTAATTGGGAATCGTCTTTGAAATAATCCAGCAATTTGGGAAGTCTTTTACTCCACGATTCATCCGGTTTTAATTTTTCAAGGTTAAAATTCAGATGGCCCCGCTGAAAATCATACATCCGCTGACAGCTGGCACATAATCCTCCGCAGGCACGTCCAACAGTGTCGGGAATAAAAATGGCGACTTCGGGGTATCGCCGGTGAATATTGTGTGAGGGAAGAATCCAACCGGCGGCATTGGGTTTTCCCGGCTCGGCTTTGTCTTCTTTTTCCCAGGCTACAATTTCTCCGAATTCTTCTACCAGCTGCTGGCTGTAAACCACATAACACCGAATTGCCAGATCTCCACCCACCGCAAATTCAGGTGTTTGAACATTTAATAACGACAGGTAGTAAGGATTTACAAAAAACGGAATTCCTTTTTCGCGTGCCCGGTTTAAAATTTCCATGGTATCCGGATCAAGGGAATAATCAAGCATTTCGTTTAAAAGGTCCGGAGAGCGAACTGCAAATCTGAGGTGAAAACGGCTTTCATTCCACCATTCACCCATTTTCTCCAGTTTCTGCTGAAGGGGCATTCCGTTTTCAAAATAATACCGGGAATCTTGTATTTCACCCGTGTTAATCTTTTTCAAAAGAATGTTGATGATTCGTTCCTTATTCTTTTTCCGTAACTCGATTATCTTGGTGTCAATTCCTGAAGGATATTTATTCATCCAGTCGGTTATCTCGCTTTTTTGGGGAAGATCGCGTGGTAAAGAGCCATTTAATTGCCTGAAAAGTTGTAACATATCCGTAAAGAATCCGGGTTTGGCTCTGCCAATACCAAAGTTGGTGGCCATCCACAACATTTTTAACGGGTTTGTTACCGCCATTTCTCCATGAATGTTTTGGTCGGGATATTCTTCTCCTGCATGGTCGATATAATCCAGAATCCGGATAGTGGCGTAATCTTCCCAATTTAATGAATCATACAATTCGGGACTGGTCTTTTGGCTATAGGAAACCTCTAAAAATTAAAAATCTACCAATCAGCCTATTATAATAGTAAATAGTATCTTAGGAGCATATTCTTATACAATGAGGACAAGATACAAAGCAACAGGGACAAACAG
>JBKEDN010000315.1:0-4042 GCA_047975435.1 Draconibacterium sp.
CTGTTTGTCCCTGTTGCTTTGTATCTTGTCCTCATTGTATAAGAATATGCTCCTAAGATACTATTTACTATTATAATAGGCTGATTGGTAGATTTTTAATTTTTAGAGGTTTCCATAAGAATGACAATATAGAAGTTGTGTTTAAGAATTTGCCAATTGAGTGGAAATAATTGACAAAACAGGCCAGCACCAGCAGTATGTATATTATTGTTCTCTGCATGCTCGTGTTAGCAGGTGCAGAGAACAAAAAACTCAAAATAATATAAGAATACAAGTAATATGAAAGATATAAAGTTTTTGTTTCTAATGGTTAGTATCTTGTTCATAGTAATTACAGGATGCAAAGACGACTTCAGTTTTGAAGGGAAACTAGTAATTAATTCCGTAAATCAAATAACTGATGTTTGGATTTATTCTCTGGAGGACACTACAGAACCTATTTATGTAATAGACGGTCCTAACAGTAAGACATTCTCAATTAAGCTAAATGCAGGAAACTATCAGGTACGTGGATATACAGATGGAGGTTACTTAAGTAGGCTAACATTTCAAGTTAGACCCGACCGGACAGTTACGATAGATTATGACTCGAATAATTCAGGAAAAATAACCAGCAATTAAATGAGCCACTTAATTTATAAAACCATTGAAATCTAATTTAAGAACAAAAGTAACCCCGTAATAGATTAATATTGAAAATACTGCGTTTGTCCTCCTTGTCCCAAATTGATTTAATGTATTTTCTATATCACCCTTGGGGTTACTTAACCCGAGTTTTAAAACCAGGAAACCAGACCAGGCAACAAAGAAGCAGATAACTTGTATCCGTTCTACCAACCAGGTCTGGGATGGATTGGCAACTTTTGCAGAAAGCTATAAAGAAAGACAATGAGGGGAATCTGCTAAACCCGGTTCCGCTTAAAGGATTGGAAACCTCTGATCCTGATATTGTAGGGGCAATGCTTAACCAGATAAGCGATACTGTCAATACAAAAGGTGAATACCGGGAGATTGGGCAATTATATGGTTTTCGGCTTTTGGTCAAGTCGGAACTGTCTGCCAAAGACGGGTCAATTTTTAGTGCTGATAATTTTATCGACAACCGTTTTTTTGTTCAGGGGCAAAGCGGCATAAAATACTCCTACAACAATGGCAGGATTGCCAAAGCCCCCAAAACGGCTTCCATGAACTTTTTGAATGCCCTTCACAAAATACCGGAACTGATAGAAAACCACCAGGTGCAAAACGAAAGGCTCAAACACGATATTCCGGTTTTGCAGGAAGTGGTAATTGGAAAATGGCGAAAAGAAAGTGAACTGGGCAAGTTGAAAACGGAACTTTCGGCTTTGGACCGGAGGATTCGGGCTTCTTTGGATGGGGGAAGACAGTTGCAGGGAAACGGCATTGAGAAACCGACAAGAGGGAGATCTGCCACAAATAAAATTCTTAAACACTATTGAGATTTTTATATCAATGTTGGTAATTAGAATGGAGTATATTGATTTTATGCGAACTTAAGCCACTAATTTTAGCAACTACTTCCGGCTTAATCCCTTCCCTTAAAGCATTAATTGCAATCCGTTCTGTTTCGCTTATTGCTTCAATCTTATCAAAAAGCAAATCGGTCAGCCATTCAATGGTTTTAACAAAATCGTCCCTTTCACTTTTTTTCGTCAGATCAGTTTCGCAAAATGTTGATTTTTCCCGGTGCAATACCAGGTAGTAAATGGATGAAATTAATATGGCAGCAATGGAATTGAACTTAATGCCATACTCGTCCAGCAATGACCGGTACTGGTCAAAAATCCCTTCGGCAAGCACCTCCCTTTTTATAGCGATATCGGTTGTGAAATCATCTTTGTCACCAAGTTCCCATATTAGTAGTTGTTGAAACTCTTTATTGGAATATATAACCTTAAACAGGTCAGCCAGCAGATACTTCATAAAGGCCCTTTTGTTCCCAATTTCCTCTTTGCCATATTCTTTCATGGACATAAACCAGAAATCCTGCTTTTCAATATAAGCTTCAAGAAGCTTATCAAACTCCCCGTAATTTCTATATATAACATTCTTGTCAACCTGGGCTTCCTGGGCAACTAAATTAATGCCAAGTTTGGCAAAACCATATTTCTTTAAAACCTCACCAACAGCATCAATAAGGTCTATTTTCACAGCGATTGCATTTCTTCGCCTTCTCTTTCCTTCTGCCATTAATAAAATAATTTTGAATATTTCCCTAAATGTTACAAAGTTAAGCTTTCATTAATTGCAAACAAAGTTTCACAAAA
The DNA here is from genome assembly GCA_047975435.1 of Draconibacterium sp. Classification (GTDB taxonomy): domain Bacteria; phylum Bacteroidota; class Bacteroidia; order Bacteroidales; family Prolixibacteraceae; genus Draconibacterium. The sequence continues at coordinate 2,289 of JBKEDN010000315.1, forward strand.
ACTGTCTAAATCCTTTTTTGTATGTTGTGCGGTAATATTTAACCTTAGTCTGGAATCCTTGAGTTTTACTGCCGGATAGGTTGCCGGAATAATATAAATACCATTCTCCAGTAATTTACGGGCCAGGACTTTTGTTTTCTCATCGTCCCTGACCATAACCGGGATAATGGGGGATTCTGATTTTCCAATATCAAAGCCTTCGTCTGTAAGTCGTTTTTTGATGTACGTTGTATTATGCCAGAGCCGTTCTCGTATCTCTGGTTCTTCTGTAAACAAATCAATTGCTTTCGAAGCAGCAGCAACTGCCGAAGGGATTACAGAAGCGGAAAATGTATTGGCCCGCGAAAGATATCTTAGGTATTGAACCAATTGCTCTTTCCCGGTAGCATATCCTCCACCGGTCCCCATGGATTTACTCATTGTCCCGGTAATCATATCGACTTCATCTTCCATCCCGAAATGGCTAACAATCCCTTTACCTCCTTTGCCAAAAACACCCGTCCCGTGAGCGTCATCAACAAACATATATGCCCCGTATTTTTTAGCTAAGCTGGTAATTTCCGGCAAGTGTGGCAAATCACCATCCTGCGAATACACCCCGTCAACAATAACGGCAATATTCCTGTATTTTCCCTGCACTCTTTTCAGCACTGACTCAAGATATTCAGGATCATTGTGCCTGAATATCTTGACATTGGTTTTTATAAGCCCGTCATAAATACTGGCATGGACAAACATATCAACAATTGCAATGTCCGATTTATTCAAAAGTAGCTGAAAGACTCCAATATTGGCAGAATAGCCGGATGAGTAGAGGATCGCGTTGTCCTGATCGTGAAGTTTTGCAAGTTTTTGTTCCAGTTCCCGGTGCATATCTGTTGCGCCCCCAATTATGGGTGATGCACATGTTCCAACGCCGTATTTTTCAATGGCATCCTGCGCGGCTTGAATCACCTTTGGGTGACGGTTCATGCCAAGGTAATTGTTTGAAACAAAACTTATAGTTTCCAGGACACTGTCGTTATAGCGGTCAATAATATCCATTTTGGCCCCAATCGGGCTTGTTGAAATAATATCAAATGCATTGGATTGCATATTATCCATTTGGTCAATGAACAATTGGAAATGTCCGGCGCTTTGGTACATATCCTTATCCGGTATATCCAGAAAATCCCTGGGCGTATAAATTTTGCTTTTCATGATGGAAAGGGTTGTTGATTTTTGATTTAAAAACTAATTAGTGATAAAATTTAAAAAAAAATATTGCTAAAATATAAGTTTTTAATTTTACTTTAGAATTATTCAATGCTCGTTATTATTTATAAAATCATTAATCTGATCGATCGTATAAAATGTCTTCCCTTCAATCCTTAAATACTTTAAGGTTCCTTTTGATCGATACCGTTGTAATGTCCGTTTATCGACATTGAGAAGTTGGCAAAGATCCTGGTTATCCAGTAACTTCAATTTATTTTCCGTTGTTCCGGGTATTAGTTTGTCTGTTTTTTTATGGAGCAATTCTATTTGTTCCAATATCTTCTCCAGGTATGCTTCAATTTTGTCGCTGCCAGTGTCCATCTTTCACCTATTTTCTTAATTCTTCACAAACCTGGGCAACGTTCAAATAATAGTTGGAGGCTGTCCAAAAAGTAAAATTGGACAGCCTTTGTTTTTGTTATCCCTTTAAGAATTGTATCTTAAAGGCTGCAATGACAACGAAACCAAACGTACGATTTAAAGCGGTTACTTCCCAA
>JBKEDN010000327.1:0-13702 GCA_047975435.1 Draconibacterium sp.
CAAACTTAAAGCATTTAGAGCAGCATTAAGAGGTGTAAGTGATATTAAATATTTTCTGTTTAGAGTAGCTAAAATTTTTGCTTAAAAAATCTAAATCCACCGGATTTTGCAGGTGATCCACGACTTGCTTTTGCTTGCTTTTAATACGTCTAATTTGGACAGTTTTGTATGTATTTGGTATGTATAAAAAGAAAAGCAGCTAAGAATTTGTTCTTAACTGCTTTATTTTCAGTAGCGAGAGGCGGGCTTGAACCGCCGACCTCATGATTATGAATCATGCGCTCTAACCAGCTGAGCTACCTCGCCATTATTTCATTAATTTTTAATCTGGAATAAACAGCTTTTTTCATCTCTCAGAAGACTTTAAGCCTCATTCCCCTTTTCAAAATTGCGGTGCAAATATAGTATTTATTTTTATTTACCTCCAGATTTTGTCAATTTTTTAAAAAGAACTTTTTTGCACCGAAATTATGTGTTTGTAAGTTCCATTCATAATATATATATTGCCGAAAATCAAACTTATGCCGGACAAAATTAAAATACAAGTTGAATTCATGATCAATTGTTCTCCCAAGGTTTTGTATAACAGGCTGAGTACGGCTTCGGGGCTAACTGAGTGGTTTGCCGACGATGTACGTGTTAAAGGGAAAAAATACACCTTTATTTGGGATGAATCTCAACAAACTGCCGAAATGACCCTGCAAAAAGAAAACCGTTTAGTTCGGTTTAACTGGCTTGATGATGATACGTATTTTGAGTTCCGTATTATACAGGATGAGCTCACCGGTGATGTTTCCTTATTAATTACTGATTTTGCAGAAGAAGACGAACAGGAGGAAACCAGGGATTTGTGGGAAACCCAGGTGGCAGATCTTAAGCATGTAGTTGGATCCTAATATTGATAGGCTGTTTCTTATTCTTATTTTTTGTGAAATCGTAAGTATTCTTAACTCTTTTTCCTTTACCAAACCACAAAATAGACTAGTTTTGTACACGTTTCTACAGTACAAATCAAATTAATGAAACGCTTACATTTATATATAATAAAGTCATTTATCGGGCCTTTTATAATGACCTTCTTTATAGTGCTGTTTGTGCTATTAATGCAGTTTCTTTGGAAATATGTGGACGATCTTGTTGGGAAAGGGCTTGAATTCAAAATATTAGGCGAGATGATGTTCTATGCCGGATTTGCTTTACTTCCACTGGCATTTCCGCTTGCTATGCTTCTTGCATCTATTATGACGTTTGGTGCACTCGGTGAAAACTACGAGTTGGTTGCAATGAAATCTGCCGGAATTTCACTGTTTCGAATTATGCGCCCCTTAATGGTTATAGCCGTGCTGGTAACACTAATTGCCTTTTATTTTTCAAACAATGTGTTGCCTAAAACAAACCTTCGCTTTCAAACCCTGATGTGGAGCGTTAAGCAACAACGGCCTGAACTGGTTTTGCAAGCCGGAGTTTTTACAAATGAAATGGATGGTTACAGCATTAAAGTGGGCCGAAAAGACAACAAGACAAAAATGCTGTACAACTTGTTGATTTACGATCATACCGGAGGAAAATCAAATGAAAGTGTTACAGTAGCTGATTCAGGATTACTAAAAATAACCGAAGATAAGCGCTTTATGGTGCTCGATTTATTTGATGGGACAACCTACACCGAAGAAAAATCCCAAAATGCAAGAGGGGCTGATAATAATGCTTTTCAGCGGAACTCTTTCGGTGAGCAGATTATTCGGGTAAAAGTACGTGGGTTTGAGTTTAACCGGCGCGATGAAGATATTTTTAAAAACCAGTACCGCATGCTGACCATCAAAGAGCTTTATGCGATGGAAGATACACTTTCAGATGAATATTATACGCAGTTGAGTAAATACATGGTCCAAATTCATCTGAATGAGACGATTTCCAGAAAAATGAACAACCTGCTTCAACGGGTTGATTCACTAAAAGATGATATTAATGTGCCGGTAGCTGATTCAGTGTTTAACGTTGACACCTTTTTTGCCGGCCGCGACAAATGGATACAGGCCGAAATTGCGGGAATGGCGCATCAGAATGCACTCAACGTATCGCAGAACATAAGCATGTATGAAAGTCAACTGTATAGCCGAAAGAAATGGCTAAATAAATATAAAATGGAACGTCACCGGAAATTTACTTTGTCGGTTGCAGTACTGATTTTCTTCTTTATTGGGGCGCCTTTAGGAGCAATTATCCGAAAAGGTGGTTTGGGGATGCCCGTAATTGTTTCCATCCTTATGTTTATTTTATACTATATTTTATCGATGACCGGTGAGAAATCTGCGCGTGAAGATGTGTGGTCTATGTTTAATGGAATGTGGTTTTCATCTTTCCTTTTTCTGCCACTGGGAGTATGGCTTACCTATAAAGCTGCTACCGATTCTACACTTATGTCAACCGAAACGTATAGCAAACTCTTTAATCGCCTGGGATTATCAAAACTAATTTCCAAAAAAGAAAAGAAAAATTGAGGTAATGAGAATATTGCAGGTTACAAATAAAGTACCGTATCCCACCAAGGACGGTGGTGCAATTGCCTGTATGAATCTTACCAAAGGTTTTTCGCTACTGGGGCACGAGGTAACCGTTTTGTCGATGAACACGGTTAAACATCATATTACGATTGATGAGATTCCGGAAAGTGTTAAAAATTTGGCAGAATTCAGGTTGGTTGATGTCCCGGCACGTATTAGTGCAATAAAACTTGTTGTTAATCTGCTGTTTTCTCAACAGCCCTATAATGCCAGTCGCTTTATTGCTGACAATTTTTCCACCGAATTAATTAAGGTCTTAACTGAAAAAGAATTTGATATTATTCAGTTGGAAGGGCTTTATGTGTGCCCGTATATTTCATTGATAAGAGAATTCTCGAACGCTCTGGTAGTTTACCGTGCACACAACATCGAATACGAAATTTGGGAACGCTCGGCAGAACTCAGTAAAAGATTCAAGCGGTTTTATCTGAGGAATCTTTCACGTAGAATTCGCAAATTCGAAACCCGGCTGCTAAACAGCTACGATGTGTTAGTGCCGATCACTCAGCGCGACGAGTCAATTCTTTATGGTTTAGGTAACCGAAAACCATCAATGGTTTCCCAAACCGGAATAGACAGTTCCGTATTATTTCCCAATTCCCGAAATTTGGAGTATCCCTCACTTTTCCATATAGGATCGATGGAGTGGGGACCGAATCAGGAAGGGCTACTTTGGTTTTTACAGAATTGCTGGCCGGCTATTCATAGTAAATACCCGGAGCTTAAATTCTATTTGGCCGGAAGAAATACTCCCGCCTGGTTAGCCCGTAAGTTTGATTTGCCAAATGTACAATTTCTGGGAGAAGTTGCTGATGCCTACGAGTTTATGAATTCGAAAGCCATAATGGTCGTTCCTCTTTTGTCGGGATCGGGTATGCGCGTAAAAATTATTGAAGGAATGGCACTTGGGAAAAGTATTGTTTCTACACCCATTGGTGCTGAGGGAATTGAGGTTGAAAAAGACAAACATATTTTAATTGCCGAAACCGCAGACCAATTTGTAGAGGCTGTGTCGCAACTGGTTGAAAACAAAGAGTTGTTTGACAGCGTGGGGCGAAATGCCATTGGTTTTATACATGAAAAATTTGATAACTTAGCAGCAGCCAGTAAACTCATTGACTTTTATAAACAATACATTAAATGATGCTGACCATCCTATTCTGGGGACTGTTATTCGTACTATTTTATACTTACCTCGGTTATGGTTTGGTGTTATGGCTGATGGTGAAGGTGAAGAATATAGTCGTTCCGAATAAAAAGAATATCTATAATGCATCTTTTGAGCCTGCGGTTTGTTTGTTTGTGACCGCTTATAACGAGAAAAATTATGTTCAGCAAAAAATAGAAAACTCATTTGCCCTCGATTATCCAAAAGAAAAAATTCAATACGTATGGGTAACCGACGGATCGGATGACGGAACCCCTGAAATTTTGCAGAAATATCCTGAACTGGAAATCTATCATTTACCTGAACGGTGCGGAAAAATGCATGCCATGAACCGCGGGATGAAGTTCGTAAAAGCCCCTTTTGTTATTTTCTCGGATACCAATACTTTGCTGGGGAAGAATTCAATTAGGGAAATAGTAAAGCAGTTTAGTAATGAAAAAGTTGGATGTGTTGCCGGCGAAAAGCGGATTATAGAAAGTAATTCAGAAACAGCTGCCGGAGCAGGAGAGGGGCTTTACTGGCGACTCGAATCGTGGATCAAAAAAAATGATTCGGATTTGAATTCAGCAGTCGGAGCAGTCGGAGAGCTGTTTGCAGTACGAACCAACTTATTCCGTGATGTGGAAACCGATACGCTGCTCGACGATTTCATTATTTCGTTACGTATTGCAATGAAAGGCTATAAAATTGCCTACACTCCCGAAGCTTATGCCGAAGAAACGGCATCGTTAAATGTTGCCGAGGAGTTAAAACGAAAAATACGGATTGCTGCCGGCGGTGTTCAAACCATTTTTCGCTTAAAAGAATTGATGAACCCTTTTAAATACAGAATTCTTTCCTGGCAATATTTTTCACATAAAGTGCTACGCTGGACGATTACCCCGCTCGCCTTATTCCTGCTTCCGGTTGTAAATTTATTACTGGTTTTACAACAAGGAAACTGGAATCCGTCAAACTTTTATGCATTTGTATTTTGGTTTCAGTTGTTATGTTATATAGTGGCATTGTTCGGGTGGTATTTTGAACATAAAAAAATGAGATTAAAACTTTTTTTCGCCCCGTATTATTTTGTTATGATTAACTATGCCGGAATTTGTGGTATTATACGTTATATAAAAGGAAGGCAATCGGTTAACTGGGAAAAGTCAAAACGGGCAGGTTAACGAATGTTTTCTTTTAAAAACCTTTTCTCGATCAACTCGTGTCTTTTTATACTTTTTCTGATCCATTCAAGTTTAAGCTCATCTTTTTCCATTTCACTCAAATGCCAGTCAATTGAATTGCTTTCCCTTAATTTTAGGGTAAGGTGATGAAGGATAATGGCTGCTGAAACGGAAATATTAAAGCTTTCAGTAAAACCGTGCATCGGTATTTTTAGAAACTCGTCTGCTTCGTTGATAATATTGTCAGTAAGCCCGGGGCGTTCGGAGCCAAACACTAAAGCTGTTTTTCCTTTTGAAAGATCAAAGTCAGGTAGTTCCTGATTATTAAGATGGGGGGAAGTAGCGACAATTCGATAGTTTTCTGCCTTTAATTTTTTGATTACTTCTAAGTTTCCGTTTTCTGCACCATTGTATTTCTTTAGTGTTAACCATTTTGAAGATCCCATTGCAATCTCCCTGTTTACTTTGAACTCGTTGCGGCCCTCGATGACGTGTATATCCTGGACACCAAAACAATCGCACGTACGCAAAACCGCACTCGCATTTTGCGCCTGGTAAATATCTTCCAGAACAACAGTTAGGTACCTGGTTCGGGTATTCAATATGCGGTTAAAAAGTTCGAGCCGTTCAGGAGTAATATAACCGGACAAATAGGTAAGTAGTTTTTTATCCATTTTCGGGTAATAATTCAAAATAAAAAAGGGAAGCGATAAAGCCTCCCTTCCAGTTTCTTTGCCTGTAGTGTATCGTTACGACACTGCGTCAGCTAATTCAGCACCAGCTTTGAATTTAACTACCTTTTTTGCAGGAATTGTAATTTCTTTACCAGTTTGTGGGTTTCTACCTGTTCTGGCACCACGTTCAGAGATCGAAAGTGAACCAAATCCAACGAGAGCAACACGGTCACCACCTTTTAGTGCGTCGGTTGTTGCATCAATAAAAGCATCTAAAGCCTTTTTTGCGTCTGCTTTGCTGAGGCCTGCTTTTTCGGCCATTGCGTCAATTAATTGTGCTTTATTCATAAGGCAAAATTTAAAATAATTAATTAAGTGATTGAAATTAAAGTACTTAGTTATCGTAGTTAATTCTAATTTAAATTTTAATATTTTCCGAAATTATTGTTTTGATACGTTCAAACATCAGTAAATTCAATAGTTTCAGAGTGCTTTTTTTAAAGCTTAGCTAAATTCAGAAATAAGTTTTAAAAAACCAAACCATGAAACCCTTTTTTTTTCAGCATTTCAGGAAAAATTTGACAAAAAACTTTTTGAGGTTTCAAAAATTAATCTACTTTTGCACCGCATCGGGAGAGATGGCAGAGTGGTCGAATGCGGCGGTCTTGAAAACCGTTGTACCGAGAGGTACCGGGGGTTCGAATCCCTCTCTCTCCGCAGTAAAATCCACCGGAATAACTGGTGGATTTTTTATTTGAAATAATGTTGATAACTTTTATCTAAGTGCGGGCGTTGTGTTATTGGCAATCGCTTGTTTTTAGCAGATATTTTAAAGACCGGCTTAGGTAATTTGGAATGAATTATTATATTTGCAGACGCTAAATAAAAGCGAGGTTCTTATAGAAATTTACGGGTGTAGCTCAGTTGGTAGAGCACTGGTCTCCAAAACCAGGTGTCGGGCGTTCGAGTCGCTCCTCCCGTGCGAAAGCGAGGTTGAAAGACTTCGCTTTTTTTATTCCCCTTTTCTCCGTAATATCTTATCCGGCTTTCCATACTTTAATGTAATTTCATCCCAAAATAAACAGAATGCGTGTAGAGGTTTTTATCCCTTGTTTTATCGATCAGTTTTACCCCGGTACTGCCTGGAATTTTGTAAACGTGCTTGAAAAAGCCGGTTGTGAGGTAAAGTACAACCCCGAACAAACCTGTTGTGGACAACCAGCTTTTAACAGCGGTTACTGGAAAGAAGCGCGTACAGTAGCGCAAAAATTTTTATCAGATTTTGAGCAGGCAGAAACTGTAGTGGCTCCTTCGGCCTCCTGTACCGGATTTATTCGTAATTATTATCACCGGCTTTTTGAGGATGACCCGGTGAGCCTAAAAAAATCGGAAGCATTAAAACGGCGTATTTTTGAGTTTTCCGATTTTATGGTCAATCATTTACAGGTTTCAGATTTTGGGGCAGAATTTCATCACAAAGTTACTTTTCATGATTCGTGTGCCGGCTTGCGCGAGTACGGTATAAAACAGGAACCGCGTGAACTGCTTCAAAAAGTAAAAGGTTTGGAATTACTTGAAATGGAAAACCTGGAAACCTGCTGTGGTTTCGGGGGAACTTTTGCAGCTAAGTTTCACAATATTTCAACAGCAATGACCGAACAAAAAGTAGAGCGTGCCCTAAAAACCGGCGCCGAATACATTGTTTCAACCGAAGCGTCGTGTTTGATGAATATGGAAGCTTACATCCGAAAACAGAAACTACCTGTTAAAACCATTCATTTGGTTGATGTGCTTGCCAGTGGGTGGTAGGTTTTCAGTCTCAGTTTTCAGACTCAGTTTCAGTAAACAGTTTTTTAAAGAAAACCAAAAGTGATAAATCTTTATTAGCAGGGCAAACGCATCTAAATTACGAATAAAAAAACAATCAATTGCCTCAATGTTAGCAATATAGAGATTTATGGTTTTTGCACCATGCTTTAGCTTGGTGGTTACATTTACATAAAACACCCGTTGGCTTCAGCCATTAATCATTAAAATTCCAAGGATACCAACACTTCTAACATTCTATTAACGGCTAAAGCCTGCCTATCTTTGTATTCATAAAATCGCCAAGCTAAAGCATGGCGCTAAAATAAGATGCGTTTGCCCTGTCTTTGTAAGTTTGTAGCTCACAACTCACAGCTCCTCTAAAACATCTGCATTTTGTGTAAACGGGTGTAGCGGCCATCGAGTTGCAATAATTCTTCGTGCGTTCCCTGCTCAACGATCTTTCCTTCATGCAGTACGCAAATCAAATCGGCGTTTTTAATGGTTGAAAGCCGGTGTGCAATAACCAGCGAAGTACGGTTCTTCATCAGGTTTTCCAAGGCTTCCTGTACCAGTTTTTCCGATTCGGTATCAAGCGCCGAAGTTGCTTCGTCCAAAATTAAAATGGGTGGGTTACGCAGAATGGCGCGCGCAATGGATAAACGTTGTTTTTGCCCGCCCGATAATTTGTCTCCACGGTCTCCGATACGCGTATCATAACCGTTTTCAGAAGCCATGATAAAATCATAGGCATTGGCAATTTTTGCGGCTTTTTCAACTTCTTCTTTTGAGGCGTTTTCTACCCCGAAAGCGATGTTGTTAAAAATGGTATCGTTGAACAGGATTGGCTCCTGGTTCACATTTCCGATCAGGTTGCGCAGCGATTTCAGTTTCAGGTCGCGAATGTCGGCCCCGTCAATCTCAATGCTTCCTTCCGAAATGTCCCAAAAGCGCGGCAGCAGGTCAACCATGGTTGTTTTGCCGCTTCCGGATGAGCCCACCAGCGCCACCGTTTTTCCTTTTTCAATTTCAAGCGATATATTCGAAAGTACTTCAGTTTTATCGTAGGAAAAACTTACATTTTTATAGGCAATTTTATGCTCGAACGAACGAATGTCTTTTGCCCCGGGTTTATCTTTTATGGTTACTTCGGCAGCCAAAACATGGTCGATGCGGTGCATGGAAGCCAGTCCTTTTTCCACACTGTACAGCGCGGTTGAAAATGCTTTGGCCGGGTTAATAATTCCGTAAAAAAACACGAGGTAAACAATAAACTCGGAGGCAGAAAGCGAAGACTTCCCTCCGCCAAGAATAATACTTCCGCCGTACCATAATACAATTACAATAACAATAGTCCCCAAAAATTCACTGGCCGGATGTGCCAGGTAGCGCCGCCACATCAGTTTGTTCATAATAAGCCTGTAATTGTGGTTTTCTTTCTCGAAACGGCGGGTGGCTTTTTCCTCGGCATTAAACGATTTTATGATACGAAGCCCCGAAAGGTCTTCTTCAATAATCGATAAAATTTCACCTAACTTGTCCTGTCCTTTGGTTGAAACGCGTTTCAGGCTCCGTCCTATCCGCCCGATAATTAGCCCGGTTAAGGGGAGCATAATAAAAACAAACAGGGTAAGCGACCAACTCATGTAAATCATTACTCCCAGATAAACGGCAATTAGTATCGGGTTTTTAATCATCATTTCCAGCGAGTTGGCAATGGAATTTTCCACTTCCTGTACGTCGCTGGTAATACGTGCCATAATATCGCCTTTGCGCTCGTCGGAAAAATAGCCCAACGGAAGGCCGATAATTTTTTGGTAAATAAGTGAACGGATGTCATAGACAATCCCGTTCCGCAGGGCAATCAGTACAAAACTGGCTAAATAGGTAAATCCGACTTTTAGTAAGGTTGCGGTTACCAAAAATACCCCAATCAGGATCAACGCTTGTTGTGGCCCGTGTTCCCCGATAAACTGACTGATGTAGTAAAAGAAATTTTGTTTAATTGAATCCAGCGACAAGGTGAGTTGTGTCTTTTCTGCAACCACCTCTTCGGTTTGAAAAAGGATTTGTAATGCGGGCTGGAGCATGGCAAAAGAGAATGCCCCGAAAATGGCACCCAAAATATTATACACAATGTTCATAACGACTTTCCACTTGTACAGCGGAATAAATCGTTTCATCATTTGCATGAATTCCTTCATAGAATAATCTTACCTCAGAAGCCGGGTACCCGATATTCTGATCTTTTATAAATTCGAATTAAAAAATTCCCGTATAATTTTGCGGGGTAATCGCCTTAAGTTCTTCTTTTACAGATTCACTAACGTTCAGCGTATCAATAAAATTGTGAATGGCTTCTTTGTTGATCACTTCGTTTCTGCGAGTCAGGTCTTTCAGCGCTTCATACGGATTGGGGAAAAACTCGCGGCGTAAAATGGTTTGAATGGCTTCAGCCACCACTGCCCAGTTATCTTCCAAATCTTTTTGAATAGCCGCTTCGTTCAGCAGTAACTTGTTCAGCCCTTTTATGGTTGATTTGATGGCAATAAGGGTATGCCCGAACGGAACGCCAATAAAACGGGTAACCGTTGAATCGGTAAGATCGCGCTGCAAACGCGAAACCGGCAGCTTTTGTGCTAATTGCTCAAAACCGGCGTTGGCAATGCCAATGTTCCCTTCCGAATTTTCAAAATCAATCGGGTTTACTTTGTGCGGCATGGTTGACGAGCCCACTTCCCCCTTTTTTATTTTCTGTTTGAAATAGTTCATTGAAACGTACGCCCAAATGTCGCGGTCCAGATCCAGGATAATGTTGTTAATGCGTTTCAAACCGTCAAAAATAGCGGCATGGTTGTCGTAATGCGAAATTTGCGTAGTGTATTGCGAACGTTGCAGCCCAAGCTTTTCCTTTAAAAAGTTGTTGGCAAATTCTTCCCAGTTAATATCAGGGTAGGCCACATAATGTGCATTGAAATTACCGGTTGCCCCGCCAAATTTTGCGTCAATGGCAATGGCTTTTAAATGTACCAGTTGAACCATAATCCGCTCAATAAAAACCTTGAACTCTTTCCCGACTTTTGTAGGGGAAGCCGGTTGGCCGTGTGTTTTGGCCAGCATCGGAATATCTTTCCATTCGTTGGCCAAGGTCAGCAGTTTTTCAATCAACTGTTGTAAAAGCGGGTAATATTCTTCTTCCAGTGCATCTTGAATGGATTTTGGGATAGCCGTGTTATTGGCATCCTGCGAGGTTAATGCAAAATGGATAAACTCTTTGTATTTACCCAACCCCAGTTTATTAAACTCTTCTTTTATGAAATATTCAACGGCCTTAACATCGTGGTTGGTAACACTTTCAATCGACTTAATCCGCTCTGCATCTTCCAGCGAAAAGTTTTTATGCAACTCACGCAATTGTTCCGGTTTTTCAGCCGAAATATCAGCCAACTGTGGAAGCGGCAATTCGCAAAGCGCAATGAAATATTCAATTTCGGTTAATAAGCGGTATTTAATCAGGGCGAACTCGCTAAAATAGTTGTTCAAGCCTTCCACTTTATCTCTGTATCTCCCGTCAACCGGGGAAATTGCTGTTAATGCCGATAGTTCCATTTTCTTTTAAATGATTAGGCCGCAAATTTAACAATTTCGGGCAAGTACCCACGATGATGCGAACAGGATTTAACATTCTCTGTTACTGATATATCCAATTTGGGAGTAATTTGTAGGCCCTACGGCGCTTTAATCTCATTATATTGTCCATTTAATTTTGATATTTTGCTACATTGTTATTATGTGATTACTTTTACTAATGATATTCTATTCGGTATGGAAGCAGATATTATAAAAAGAATCGAAAACTTGCACTGGGAATACAGGAACTTACATTTATCTGATATTATTGACTATGACAAGTATAAGCTTTATTCTCTGGTTACAAGTTCTACCCAGTTGGAAGGAAGCACATTGGATGAGTCGGATACAAAACTACTTCTTGATGACGGGCTGACGTCCAAAGGAAAACCAATGCTCGATCATAAAATGGTTGAGGACAATTACAATGCACTCCTGTTCGCGCTGGAAGCAGCCAACAAAAAAACCCTGCTTTCGCCAACGTTTTTACAGGAACTGAATGGGCGAAATATGCAGCAAACTGGTATTGTAAAAAAGACGATTTCCGGGAATATTGTTGACGGTACAAAAGGGGAATTTAGGATGGACAGCAGGTTTGCCCAGGCAATCGGTACATATCCCGACTGGACTAAAATTGCTGAATTGGTTGATGAGTTTTGCAAAGAGTATAATCGTCAAATAATTGAAAATAAAGATGAATACGCGGCGCTAATAACCAGTTTTGATGCGCATGCAAACCTTATTTTGGTTCATCCGTGGATGGATGGCAATAAGCGGACTTCCCGATTGTTGATGTGCTATGTCCAGCAAAGGGCAAAACTGCCGTTAACAAAAGTTTTTAAAGAAGACAGTAAAGAATATTGGGAAGCTTTGAAACAAACAAAAGACACGAACGAATTGAAACCTATTCGTATTTTCATGTTAAAGCAACACGAAAAAACGATCCGAACAGAAATTGCTGATTACAAAAGATCGGAAAACCAAAATCACGGCTTTAGTTTGATATTGTAGTAATATTTTGATATTGAGTGGTTTTCTATTGTTATTGATTATACTGCAAAGTTGGATATTTATACAAATAATTTTATAAACCTATTTGAAAAACAATGAAACGATACGGACTAATACTTTTTCTCTTGCTCTCGGTGGTGGTTTTTGCACAGGATGTGCCCAAAAAGCTGGTTTATAAGTTGAATATTAAGCAGGATATTTCGCCGGCAACACGCCGGCAGGTGACACAGGCTTTTGAAGCGGCCGACTCGCTTAAAGCTGATGTGTTTTTAATTCATATGAATACTTACGGAGGGACTGTTGTGGATGCTGATTCCATTCGGACAATGATTTTGCAGAGTAAGATTCCGGTATATGTTTTTATCGACAACAATGCTGCATCGGCAGGTGCACTTATTTCCATTGCCTGCGACGGGATTTACATGCGGCCCGGCGGAAGCATTGGCGCTGCAACCGTGGTAAACCAAACCGGCACAGCCATGCCCGACAAATACCAGAGTTATATGCGTTCAACCATGCGTTCAACTGCCGAGGCACACGGGAAAGATACGGTTGTAACTGCCGATAACGACACGATTGTGAAATGGTTCCGCGACCCGAAAATTGCTGAAGCCATGGTAGATGAACGCATTTACATTGAAGGAATAAGCGATACCGGCAAAGTGTTGACATTTACCCCAATGGAAGCTATGGAAAACGGCTATTGCGAAGGGACTGCCGAAAGTGTGGATGAAGTTTTGGAAAAAGTAGGTGTGAAAGATTATACGCTGGTGGAGTATGAGCCGTCGTGGATTGAAAAGATAATTGGATTCTTGGTCCTTCCGATGGTTTCGGGGTTGTTGATTATGGCAATTATCGGAGGTATTTATTTTGAAATGCAAACACCGGGTATCGGTTTTCCATTGGGAATTGCGGTACTGGCTGCTGTTTTATACTTTGCCCCGCTTTATCTCGAAGGCCTGGCTGCTAACTGGGAAATTGTGGTTTTTATTGTTGGCGTAATCCTGATTGCAATTGAAATATTTGCTATTCCGGGCTTTGGCGTCACTGGCGCCCTGGGTATTCTGTTTGTATTATCGGGCTTGATACTCAGCTTAATAGACAATGTGCATTTTAATTTCGAGGGTGTTGAAATGCATCGGATTGGTGTGGCTGTTATGACGGTAGTTCTCGGAATATTTGGCGGATTTTTACTTTCGCTCTATTTAGGGAAAAAAGTATTTACGGCAGAAAAGGGAATGTTCAAAAACTTTGCACTGAACACTGTTCAGCACACCAACGAAGGTTACATTAGTATTGAACCTGCTATGCTGGCATTAAAGGGGAAAACCGGAGTGGCACAAACAGTGCTTCGCCCGGGTGGCAAAGTGTTAATAGATGCCGAAGTGTATGATGCCGTAGCTGAAACCGGCTTTATCGATCGGGGAGAGGCGGTGGTGGTTACACGGCTTGAAGCTGCCCAGATTTATGTGGAGAGAATAGAAAACAAATGATGATTCTTCGCAAAGTAGCCAAAAGTTAATTGATAAAAATATTTGTAATCAAAACTGATCCATTCTTTAGTCATGAGGCTGTCCCAAAAGGGCGGCCTCTTGTTTTAGGCGGCCAGATGTAAATTTGTATGCAATTTGATTTTTGGATGTTTTTTGGATTGTGATAAGCTGGGTGATTGCATAATAATGAGAT
>JBKEDN010000034.1:0-20717 GCA_047975435.1 Draconibacterium sp.
ATGAAATTATGGCTGAAAATTGAACGAAAAGGAAAATGATGATTGAAAATGGATGGCAACTTCATTAACAGAAGAATAGACATGCTTCATAAAACTAATTTTTAGAGGTTACCTATACAGTATTTGAGCCACAGGCAGGAGGGAATCACAAATTTTTGAAAGTAGATTCTATTCAAAAGGAACGAGTTCGCTCCCGGTTTATAGAGCTTATTTCAGTAAAGCCCGCGATCTTTTTAAATCAAGATTAGCCGGTAAGATCATATTTCTGATAAATAAAAATTGGATGGTATTCCATTCGTATAATCAGGACATTGAAACCAAAATTACTAAATAATGAATGAGAAAATAGTTGTATTAGGCAGTTGTAACACCGATATGGTTATCAAATCAGAGCGCTTACCTGTTCCCGGAGAAACAATTCTTGGTGGGCAGTTTCTTATGAACCCCGGAGGAAAAGGCGCGAATCAGGCGGTTGCTGCCTCTAGGCTCGGGGGAGATGTCACTTTTATCTGTAAAACCGGTAACGATATTTTTGGACAGGAATTCGTGGAGCTTTTTAAAAAAGAATCAATCAAAACCGAATATGTATTTAAAGATGAGGATTTGCCTTCAGGAGTTGCTCTAATTACCGTTGACAAAAGTGGCGAAAACAGTATTGTAGTTGCGTCCGGGGCAAATTCTTCGTTAAGTAAATCAGATATTGATACAGCAAAGGAGGCCATAGAAAATGCTGAACTTTTGTTAATGCAATTGGAAACCCCTTTAGAGACTGTAATGTATACTGCCGAAATAGCAAATAATAACGGAGTTAAGGTTATACTGAATCCGGCACCAGCACCAGCTGAGTCACTTCCGGTGGAGCTTTTAGAAAACTTACACATGATTATCCCCAATAATACTGAAGCACAAATTCTTTCGGGAATTGAAGTAAATGATTGGGAAACTGCACGTCAGGCAGCTGATGTAATAAGTAGCTTGAGAGTTACAGTGGTTGTTATTACGCTTGGCGCCATGGGAGCCTTTGTAAAAGACGGCGATCAATATCATGAAATTAAGGTGGAAAGTAAGCTCGATGTTGTTGACACAACGGCTGCAGGAGATACTTTTTGCGGAGCATTATGTGTGGCTCTTGCAGAAGGAGCAGAACTGAAGGAGGCTGTTGAGTTTGCCAATAGAGCTGCCGGGATTTCAGTGACCAGGATGGGAGCCCAGGCTTCTATCCCATATCGGAACGAGCTGGAAATTAAATTAACATAAACCAAAAATATCAAACCATGTTTATCGTAAATAGCTACATTTTAGCAATTGTATTTTGCTTTATTACAATGCTTTGCTGGGGCTCTTGGGGGAATACCCAGAAAATGGCCGGGAAAACCTGGCGTTATGAATTTTTCTATTGGGACTACGTTATTGGTGTTCTGATTATGTCGGTATTATTTGCTTTTACTCTGGGAAGTATGGGTGAAAATGGCCGTAGTTTCTTACCCGATCTTGCTCAGGCAGAATGGAAGAACATAGGCAGCGCGTTTCTGGGCGGCGTTATTTTTAACGCAGCAAATATTTTGCTCTCCGCAGCCATCGCAATTGCAGGTATGTCGGTTGCTTTTCCGGTTGGAATAGGATTGGCTTTGGTACTTGGAGTGATCATTAACTATCTGGGCGCTCAAAAGGGAGATCCGGTATTGCTTTTTATTGGTGTAGGATTGATAACTGTCGCAATAATAATCAACGCTGTTGCATACAAAAAGGCGGCGTCTGCCAGTCAAAAAGTCACGTCAAAAGGAATTGTCGTTTCCATTATTGCGGGTTTGCTGATGTCTTTCTTCTATCGTTTCGTGGCAGCTTCTATGGATTTAAATGACTTTGTAAACCCGGCCGTAGGAAAAATGACACCTTATACAGCAATGGTGATTTTTGCTCTGGGGGTTTTTGTAAGCAACTTCCTGTTCAATTCCATTTTAATGAAAAAGCCTATTAGTGGCGAACCGACCAATTATAAAGGCTATTTACAAGGAAAATTTTCGATTCATTGGGTTGGAATCCTTGGTGGTGCAATCTGGGCAATCGGGAATTCGTTAAACCTTATTGCTGCCGGAAAAGCAGGGCCGGCTATTTCTTATGGACTAGGCCAGGGTGCAACGCTTGTAGCAGCACTATGGGGTGTATTTATCTGGAAAGAATTTAAAGGGGCACCAAAAGGCACAAATGCCATGTTGTTCGTAATGTTCATTTTCTTTTTAGCAGGTATTATTTCAATTATTTACGCCGGTCAATAAAAACTGAAATTAAGTAGTTGAATATGAGAGTGTCTTTTTTAATATTGTGTTTTTTGCTTGGGTTTTTTCCTGGAAAGGTAATGTTTGATCAAACGTTTGCGCAAGTGCCTAATACTTACAGGATGAATGAGAATATCCATTATATACCTAGGGGTGAAGATGCTCAGCAGAAACTCATTGAAAAGTATCTGTCAATGGGATATGGTGGATTTGCTGCTAACGTTAGCTTCAATCAGTATTTGACGCCTGAAGGAATGAATACCTTTAAAGCTTTTTGCGAAAATGCCAAGGCAAATGATATGGAGTTGTGGCTCTACGACGAGCAGGGCTATCCTTCGGGAAGTGCAGGTGGAAGAGTTTTTCTGGAAAATAAATCCTGGGAAGCAAAAGGAATATTCAAAAAAGACACCCTCGTAAATGCAGGGGAGGTGAACTACAATATGCCTCCGGGCGAAACCATCCGGGTTTTTGCATTAAGCGAGGTAGATACACTTGATTTACTTCAACATGTTGATGAAAGTAAATTAAGCTGGACTGCTCCAGAAGGAAAATGGAAGATTGTGGCCTTCTCAAAAAATACCTTATACGACCATTTTCAGGTGTCGTTGAGTCCAAATGCACCAAGAGAGAAACTCAGCCCACACTATCCTTCGTTAATGATACCAGAGGTGACGCAGTCGTTTATACGAACTACGCACGATGAGTATATCGATTATTTTGGTAACGATCTTGGAAAATATTTTGTATCAACTTTTACGGACGAACCTTCGTTAATGGCGGTTTCATTTGCTGATGATGACTGGAGTGTTATTCCCTGGATCGAAACACTTTCTGATGCGGTTGAGCAGAAATATGCTTATCGTCCGGAGAATAAATTAATTGAACTATTTGAAGACGAAGGTCCTGTTGGGCAAAAAATCCGCTACCAGTATTTCAAAACGGTTGCTGAATTAATTTCGAATAATTATTTCAAACCAATAAAAGACTGGTGTGCAAAATATGGCACTATTTCCGGCGGACACCTATTACTGGAAGAAACGATGATGGCGCATGTTCCGTTGTATGGAGATATTTTTGCTTGTTTCCGGCAAATGGATGCACCGGGTATTGATGCGCTGAGTTGCCTTCCCGAAAATACTCCTGTTCATACACCCAAAATGGTTTCGAGTGCTGCCGAACTAACAGGTTCTGCAAGAGTAATGTGCGAGCCGTGTCCGGTTATTGATAAGCGGGCTTTAGGTGGTAAAGAACCAGCTATCGAAAAAGTGCGAGGCTTTATGAATATTCAATTGGCTGGTGGAGTTACTAACTTTAATAATTACCTGAAGCTTTCAAATGCAAGTCCGGAAGAAAAGAAGGAATTCAATCAATATGTCGGTCGTATTGCTGAGCAGCTTCGTGGAGGACATTCTGTTGCAGATGTTGCGCTTGTTTACCCCATAGAATCGTTGTGGACAAAATTTATTCCTGAACCAATGCAGGTTTCCGGCTGGGATTCTATTCGTGGAGGAAATCCAAAAGCAATTGAGGTAGAGCAATCGTTTCGAAATGCCGCGCGGATGTTGTTTCGCGAACGATGGGAATACAACATCATCGATACAAAAGCAATTGAAGATTCAAAAGTAGAGAGTGGGCAACTTGTTCATGGAAAATTGAAATGGCGGTTACTAATTCTGCCGAATGTAAATACCTTGTCGCGTATGGCCTGCAATAAACTTTTTGAGTTTGTAAAATCAGGTGGTTACCTGGTTGCGATTGGAGATACGCCCATAAATTCTACTGAAAATTTTCCAGACCGGGAAATTAAAGCAACTGCAGAACAACTTTTGGAATTGCCTAACGCAATGAGTGTAGAAAGATTAAGTGAAATCAAATCTAAGGAATTACTTGAAACCAGTTTAGAAAAAGATATTCGTATCAACGATGAAAATCTTCCGGTTCGTTTTGCTCATCGATATATAAATGATCAGCATATTTATTTTGTGTTTAATGATTCCGAAAAAGCCATCAATTTTGATGTTTCGTTCAGGGATTTAGCCGCCCCTGTTTTTCTTGACCCTGAAACTGGGCAAACAGATAAAAAAGGAGAAAATCCTTCAATTCATTTAGAGCCATACAAAAGTGCAATCGTAAAAAGTTTAAAATAAAAGAAATCAATCAATTCCTTATGCTAACTATATCGCAAGTAAAATATAAACCGCTATTGACAGGTATATTGATGTTCCTGGGTGTATTGTTTTTTTCATGTTCCCAAGATGCAGCTCTGAAAAATAGTGAAGAAAAGAATGCAACGCCTCCTAATGTTATCGTTTTAATGACCGACGATCAGGGCTATGGAGAATTGTCGGTTCATGGAAATCCAATTTTAAAAACACCTCAGCTCGATAAGCTTCACGAGCAAAGTATTCGCCTAAGTAATTTTCATGTGGCACCAATGTGTACGCCCACCCGCGGGCAATTGATGACCGGGCTGGATGCTGTGGTGAACGGTGCTGCTAACGTTAGTAGCGGACGATCATTGCTTCGTACCAATGTGAAAACTGTGGCCAATTATTTTGCTGAGAACGGCTACAGCACAGGTATTTTTGGGAAATGGCATTTGGGCGATAACTATCCGTTCAGGCCCGAAGACCGCGGATTTCAGGAAACGCTTTGGTTTCCTTCATCCCATATTAGTTCTGTTCCCGATTTTTGGGGAAACGACTATTTCGACGATATATACATGAAAAACGGAAAACGTGAAACTTTCAAAGGTTTTTGTACCGATGTATTTTTTCAAAACGCAAAAGAATGGATGAAGAAATGTGCTGAAAATGGCGAGTCGTTTTTTACTTATCTACCTACCAACGCACCACATCAACCATTCTTTGCAAAACCGGAAGACATCGCGGAAATGGAAGACATTGTGGAGAATTCGCAATGGGCAAATATGGAGCCGCACAAGAAACACGATTTTATCAGGTACCTGGCCATGATTCGGAATATTGATAAAAATGTGGGCGGTTTAATGGAGTTCCTGGAAAAAGAAGGTCTGGCTGAAAATACCATATTTGTTTTTCTTACTGATAACGGAAGCACTTTTGGTCCCGATTACTACAATGCGGGAATGCGTGGAAAGAAAATGCAAATGTACGAAGGTGGACACCGGGTTCCGTTTTTTATTCGCTGGCCCGACGGTAAAGGTTTTAATCAGCCACGCGATATTGAAGGGCTCACAGAAGTCCAGGACCTTGCTCCAACGCTTCTTGATCTTTGTGGAATCAGTTATCAAATGGATGATTTTTCGGGACAGAGTTTAGCTTCTGTTTTTTCCGGAGATGATGTTGTACCCGAAGATCGCGCCCTGTTCATCAATTACAGTGAAATGCCTTTTATGTTTGATTATCCATCGCCTTACAGCAATACTTTGATGAAAGAATCAGGAACGGCAGTACTTTGGCGAAATTGGCGTTTGTTGCGAGATTCAGAATTGTATGATTTAGATTCAGATCCATTACAACAAAATAACCTGATTGAGGAGAGGCCTGAGATTGTACAGATTTTAAAAGAAAAACGTGCAATTTGGTGGTCGGGTGTGAAGGATGTCGCAAACAAACCGGAAAGAATAATAATCGGCAATGATGAAGAAAATCCTACCATGCTTTCATCCTGCGATTGGCTCGATGTTTTTGTAGATCAACAGGGACAAGTTAAGCAAGGTGAACGAAAAAACAGCTACTGGTTACTGGATGTTGATCAGGAGGGAATTTATGAGTTTGAATTAAGACGTTGGCCTAAAGAATATGATATTCCTTTAAATGAAGCCGGGCCTGCAGAAACTGCTTTGCCAATTGGCGTAGCAAAGATATTTATATCGGGTGAAAATACTGATTTCAGAAGAAGCGTTGAAGTGAAAAATGAGGCTATAAAAGTGGTTTTTCAAACGAAACTGAAACGCGGACCGGTTACGCTGCATACCTGGTTTGATGCTTCAGATGGAGAGGCTATTACAGGTGCTTATTATGTGTATGTGAAAAGAAAATAATAAAGGAAAAGTGAAAAAGTGTCTTATCCAAAGCATACAGTAGAGATTAAAGCGAATAGACCTCTTTGTGTAATAAATAAAAGCGTTTAAGATCGTATGTTAATATTACATGATAGAAAACTTTTAATTCAATAGCGAGTCATTGGTTTTGAAGTTACCATTGATCAATAAATAATAAGGTGCTGAATATTGTTTAAATATTTATAGATTTGGAGCAATGGATAAGCAAACTATCATATTATCCGATAAACGATTGTGGGATCGTTTTTTAGCTGGTGACTCAGAGTCGTTTCAATTGATTTATGAAAAGTCAATTCAAGATTTGTTTGCTTATGGAAATAGCTTTTGTCAGGACGAAGAAGTAGTAAAAGATTGTATTCATGATTTATTTATTGAAATACATTCGAAGCGTACAAAACTTGGTTCTACTGATAAAATCCTTCCGTATTTAATGGTTATTTTTAAAAGGCTCCTGTACCGGAGGCTTCGTAAAATGCAAGAGAGAAGGTCTTTAAATATCGAACAGTTGCCTTTTGTACTGGATATTGGAGAAGAAACCGAACCGGGAAAGGAAGATACTTTTGAGTTGTTAAAAACAGCGCTGGGTGAGTTGACCGAACGGCAAAGAGAAGCCATCCATTTAAGGTACATTTCTGACCTGAGCTATGAGGAGCTTGCAAAAGTTATGCATTTAAATTATCAAACGTCCCGTAATTTGATTTTTAGGGCCATTCAAAAATTGAGAGTTGTTTTGAATGAAAGTGATGTAATTGTACTTTTTATTCTGTTTTTTTCCCGAATAAAGAAGTAAGTATAGTTCCCAAATAAATCTTTAATAATTTCTTATCTGCTTTTATTGTGCTGATAATCAGCACTTAGTAGTGGTATTTCCGGAGAAGGGATAAAAAAGTGAAAAACTACTGGTTACAAAACACCGGTTTTTGTCATTCTTATATAAAACTAAACCTATGGAAACGAATCAACCCAAGAGTTTTCAAGACTTTATTTCAAATTCAGGTTTTATTAAGTGGGTAAAAAATCCGGATGCTGAATCCGATTTATACTGGCAGCATTTTTTGCGTAATAATCTTTCGGTTAAAGACGATTTCGAAAAAGCCAAATATGTGATAGAAACGCTTCAGAAACATAGAAAGCCTGTTGACGAAGAGAACGTTCGTGAGATTTGGAATAATATTCAATCGGAATTAAATCAGAGATCAGGAAAAATAAAGCTTTTTAACGGTTGGACCATCGCCGCAACATTGATCCTGGTAGTTGGCCTGGCAAGTTTGTTTTATTTAAGAAAAGACAAGGAGCCGGTTAACTATAGTCAGCTCGCTTTTGATGATACAAGTATAAAAGAGGTGACCCTGATTTTGTCTAACGGAGAAAAAAAAGAATTTCATACGCAGGAACCATCATTTTCTTATTCAAAAACCGGAACAATTGCAGTTGATTCATCGGTGAATCTAAAAGATCCTCATTTTAATTCAAAAAAGGCTAGCGACAAGTTTAATCAACTGATGGTTCCATTTGGTAAGCGATCAAAATTATTACTATCTGATGGTAGTGAAATTGTTTTGAATTCGGGGAGCCACATTATATTTCCTGTTCATTTTGATGGGAATGAGAGAGAACTATACCTCGAAGGTGAGGCTTATTTTAGCGTATCTCATGATAGTGCTCATCCGTTTTACGTAAAAACGGGCCAGTTAACGGTAAAAGTATTGGGAACAGAGTTTAATGTAAACGCTTATTCGGGTGAAAATAATTGTGGGATTGTTTTGGTGAATGGAAAGGTGGAAGCTCAGGTAAATGAAACAAAAATTGCACTGGCCAACAACGAACGATTGGTTTTCGATAAATCTTCCGGCCAGGTGAAAAGGGAAACGGTAAAAGTAGATGAATTTGTTTCGTGGAAAGACGGGTGGATGTATTGCAATAACGAACCCATGGTTCAAATAGCTAAAAAGCTTTCAAGACATTACGATCTAAATATTTCTTTTCAGGATAAGAACGCAGAGAAACTAACAATGACGGGTAAACTGGATTTAAGATCAGAGGATTACCGTGAGGTATTGGATGTAATTTGTTTTTCTGCTCCAGTTCAGTATTCTGAAGAAAACGGTGACATCATACTTAAATCAAAATAAACCTAAACATTCTTGCCTATGATAAAAACTTAAAAGAAGGACGAGTTTAAGGATATTAATCCGTCCTGTCTAATTACATTTTTAAACCATAATTAAATCTTACAAATAAATTTATGAAAAAAATCAAGCACGGGGGGGCCCTATTCGGGAACTTTAAAAAGTTATTGCTGACAATGAAACTTTGTCTGCTGTTTCTTTTAATATCATCCTCAATACTATTGGGAAAGAGTGTGTATTCACAAAGTGCAGTCCTTTCAATCTATCTGAAAGATGCGACATTCAAAGATTTTGTGGATGCGGTAGAGAGTCAAAGTGAGTTTATTTTCGTTTACTACGATGGTGTTTCAGATTTTGATCAGACGATAACCATTAATGTAAAAAATCAATCAATCGAAAAGATATTAGACGAGGTTTTAAAATCAACAAATAAAACCTACAAAATTGTTGACAGACAAATTGTTATTGGAGCCAAAGAAAAAACACAGAACAAAAAGGAAGTTAGCTACGGTGTTCAGCAAGGAAAAATAAGTGGAGCAGTTGTTGATAACGAAGGCAAGCCTTTGCCGGGTGTTACCATTACAATTGTTGGGACAACACGAGGTGTAATCACCGATATGGATGGTACCTATTCAATCGATGGTGTTAAACCAACAGATAAACTCGTTTTTTCATTTATCGGAATGGAAAGCCAGATTGTAGAAGTGCAAAACCAAACCGTGTTAGATGTAAAGATGGAGGAAAAAGCAGAAGAGCTGGAAGATGTTACCGTGGTAGCATTTGGTAAACAAAAGAAAGAGTCGGTAATTGCTTCCGTTACAGCTATTAAACCGGGTGAGTTAAAGGTGCCAAGCAGTAACTTTACAACTGCATTTGCCGGACGTATTGCCGGTTTAATTTCTTATCAGCGAACAGGTGAACCGGGGCAAGACAATGCACAGTTCTTTATTAGAGGGGTAACAAGTTTTGGAACCGGGAAAGTGGATCCGCTGATATTGATTGACGGGGTGGAGATGACCACTGAAGATTTATCACGATTAACCACTGACGATATTGCCAGTTTCTCAATTATGAAAGACGCCAATGCCACCGCCCTTTATGGTGCCAGGGGTGCCAATGGTGTAATTTTGGTAACTACAAAAGAAGGACACGAAGGTAGTGTAAAGGTACAATTCCGTGCTGAAGGTTCTTTTTCGTCACCCACTGAAAACATTCAATTTTCGGATCCCGTGACATTTATGAAATTGCATAACGAAGCCGTACTTACAAGAACTCCAAGTTCACGTCTTCCTTATGATCAAAAGAAAATAAATTATACAGAAAGAGGGATTGACCCTTTGTTATATCCTGCAGTTGATTGGCAGGACCTTTTGTTCGACAAAAATACTTTCAACCAGCGGTATAACCTGAATATTAGTGGCGGGGGAAAAGTAGCCCGCTATTATATTGCTGCTTCCTATTCTGTTGATAATGGTATTTTAAAAGTTGATGAGCGTCAGAATTTTAACAATAATATTAAAATCAATAAATATTCGCTGCGTTCCAACATTAATGTTAATCTAACCAAAACAACCGAGGCAATTGTACGTCTAAGTGGTGTTTTCGATGATTATCAGGGGCCGCTGGATGGAGGTACTAACCTGTATAACAAAGCAGTTTTGGCCAACCCTGTTTATTTTCAGCCTTATTACGAACCTGATTCAGCAAACATATACACAAAGCATATCCTGTTTGGAAATACCGCTTCGGGAAATTATTTAAATCCCTATGCAGAAATGTTAAAAGGATATAAATCAAATGATCGCTCATCAATGTATGTGCAGTTTGAATTGAAACAAAACCTTGATTTCCTTACGGAAGGATTGTCGGCCAGAGCGATGTTTAATATCAACAGATTTGCGCAGTTGGAAGTAAGAAGACAGTATGATCCGTTTTATTATGCACTTGCGGCCACAACGTCAGATGAATACATGCTGATGGCTTTGAATCCTGACGATGGTACCGACTACCTGGATTATGTTCCGGGCGACAGGCAAATGGAAAATACCATGTATTCAGAATGGGCAGTACAGTATAACAAAACAATTGCCGATAACCATACAATTTCGGGATTGCTGGTTGCCACAATACGAGAGCAAAAAAACAATACCTATAATACACTTCAGCTGTCGCTCCCACACCGAAACACAGGTCTTGCAGGAAGGGCTACATACAGTTATTCCGATCGTTATTTTGTTGAAGCAAACTTTGGGTATAACGGTTCGGAACGCTTTGCCAAAAGTGAGCGTTGGGGATTTTTCCCATCGGCGGGTATAGGCTGGATTGTTTCGAACGAGTCCTTTATGCAAGCCTACAAAAAGGTTATTTCTAAACTGAAACTGAAAGCAACTTACGGTTTGGTTGGAAACGACGAGATTGGAGATGATTCTGACAGGTTCTACTATCTTTCTGAATTGAATATGAACAATGGAGGCCGGGGAATATCCTTTGGTGATGCCTACAGTTACTATCGTCCGGGGATTTCTATTTCACGTTACGAAGATGACAATATCACCTGGGAAATTAGCCGAAAAAGCAATTTCGGAATGGAAATGAATTTATGGAACAGCCTCGAGTTTCAGGTTGATTACTTCAGGGAAAACAGAAGTAATATCTTGCAAACGCGTGCCGATATTCCAACAACAATGGGACTACAGGCAACACCAAAAGCAAACATTGGAGAGGCTACCGGTAACGGGATAGAATTTTCTGTTGATTATAATAAATCATTCTCTCCTGACTTTTGGGCTGTGGCAAGAGGTAATTTCACCTATGCGGCAAGTAAGTTCGAGGTATATGAAGAGCCTGATTATTCAGCAACTCCATGGAGATCGCGTGAGGGCCAAAAGATTTCGCAAAGATGGGGCTACATTGCTGAAAGACTCTTTTTGGATGATGAAGAAGTAAAGAACTCACCGTTACAAACTTTTGGAGATTACGCTGCCGGAGATATAAAATATAAAGATATCAATAAAGACGGGCGAATTGATGAAAACGATTTGGTGCCTATCGGCTATCCGACTACACCCGAAATTATTTATGGTTTTGGACTCTCTCTGGGGTATAAAAACATTGATATCTCTTGTTTCTTCCAGGGATCGGCACGATCATCGTTCTGGATTAATCCGGGAAATATTGCTCCATTTGTTGCCGGTAGTACCGATGTAACAACACGGACAAACAATCGGGCGTTACTGGCAACAATTGCAGACAGCCATTGGTCGGAAGATAACCGGGACATTTATGCATTTTGGCCCCGATTATCGGCCGAAACAATTAGTAACAACGAAGTAACCAGTACCTGGTGGATGAGAAATGGTTCCTTTTTACGGTTAAAAACTGCAGAAATTGGATATACCTTACCGGAACGAATGATAGATCCATTGCATCTTCAAAACGTACGTTTATACGTATCCGGAAGTAACCTTTTTCAGATCAGAAAGTTTAAACTTTGGGATCCGGAACAAGCCGGAAATGCATTCAATTACCCTCTTCAGAGAGTAATAAATATTGGCGTTAATGTTGAATTTTAATAGGCTTTATAATTATGAATAATCTGAAAAATAAAATACTGAGAATACTCGCCATCCTTTTGGGGGCAGTGATCTTATATAGTTGTTCTGATTATCTTGATGTGGTTCCGGATGGTGTAGCTACGTTAGATAATGCTTTTTCAAACCGGATTAATTCCGAAAAATTTCTGTTTTCGTGTTATAATATGCTACCCAACCAAAACGATCCTTTTACTTATCCTGGAAACGTTGGTAGTGATGAAATATGGTGGGATATTGACGTATCTGGTTTAAGAAACAGAAGTGGTTCGCGAATTGCTACTAATGATCAGAATTCTTCAGACCCTTTTCAAAACTATTGGGATGGACGTCGTGATGGCAGAAACCTGTGGGTAGGAATCAGAGACTGTAATATTTTTCTTGAAAACATCGAGCGTGTTCCGGACCTTCAGGCATATGAACGTGTACGGTGGGTATCGGAGGTTAAGTTTATAAAAGCGTATTTGCATTTTTTCCTGTTGCAATTATACGGGCCGATACCAATTGTTGACAAAAACCTTCCGGTTAATGCCGATCCCGCAACGGTACGAGTTTACAGAGAGCCTGCCGATTCAGTTATTAATTATGTGGTGAATCTGTTGGACGACTGTATGGAGAATCTTCCCGACCAGATTGAGGAGACAACTACGGAAATGGGGCGAATCACGAAACCAATTGCGGCTTCGGTAAAAGCAAAAGTACTCGTTTGGGCTGCCAGTCCATTATTAAATGGTAATGCAATCTATTCAAACTTTAAAGACAACAGGGGAGTAGAACTGGTTTCAACTGTAGTGGATAAAACAAAATGGAACAGAGCACTGGATGCCATTGTAGATGCCATCGATATTTCTGAAGAAAATGGTCACTCTCTTTTCCAGTTTCAGCGTGGTTTTGAAACAATGTCAGATGCCACATTGCTGAAGTATTCAATAAGGGGGGCAGTATGTGAGCGGCCTGTGGATAATCCGGAAATTATCTGGGCACATCCTGCTTACAACAATACCAATCAATTCCAGAATTATTGTACTCCCGCTTTTTTCTCGAATGAAGGAGGTGGAATTCAGGAGTTAAGTGCAACTTTAAAAATTGCGGAACAGTATTATACAAACCATGGAATTCCGATTGACGAAGATCCAGCCTGGAATTATGCTCAGCGTTATGAGACAAGGAAAGATACAGGTTCGTTTCACCAATATTTCATTAGTAAAGGAGAAACCACTGCAAATCTGAATTATTATAGAGAACCCCGGTTTTATGCGCATCTGGCATTTGATCGTAGTTTGTACGAGGCCTTGGCACAAGCCGAAGATGAGACAATTGTGATCAAAAATAGAAGTGGTGAAGCCCAGGGGCTCGTATTATCCAATCAACATATTACAACCGGATACTATATTAAAAAGCTGGTTAGTTTTAGATCTGCAACAACAACATCATCTCCGAGCCCCTGGAGATTCTCTATTCCCCTTATTCGCTTAAGCGATCTTTACTTGTTACGTGCCGAAGCATTAAACGAAATAAAAGATGCACCGGATAATGAAGTTTACGAATGGGTGGATGCCGTTAGAACCAGGGCAGGTTTGGAAGGAGTTGTTGATTCCTGGCAACAGTATTCCTCTATTCCTGCAAAACCTAGTACAAAAGAAGGTATGCGCGATATTATTAAAAGAGAAAGGCTGATTGAACTAGCCTTCGAAGGTCAACGTTTCTTTGATCTTCGTCGTTGGAAGGATGCAATGAGCTATATGAATCAACCGGTTCAGGGATGGGATTTTCAAGGTGTAAAACTGGACGAATATTACCAGGTTGTTACGTATTTCAAAAACCGAAATTATACAACCAAAGACTATTTGTGGCCACTATATACCAGTACGATTATTAAAAACTCTAACCTGGTTCAGAATCCCGGATGGTGATTTTTATTAATAATGAAACAACTTATAGAATATGAAGCAAATACCTATAAATATCAGAAAAATGTTATTTCGCATAAAACTCATCGGAGTTATAACAGTAATGATAACATTAATCGTCGCTTGTGATGAGGAAAATATTGGACAATACCCAATTGACGATGTACCTCCGGGGGCTATCTCCAACGTTCAGACAGAAGCCTTACCAGGAGGAGCCAAAATAACTTATGATCTTCCAAATGAAACGGACATATCTTATGTAATTTGTGAATATTCGTTTGCAGGCGAACAAAAGGTAGCCCGTTCATCGGTGTATAGTAATTTCATAACCATTGAAGGTTTGGGAGAAATCGCTCCCTGTGAATACACTATTTATTTAGTTGATCATAACGAAAACAGATCGCAACCTTATACCGGTTCTTTTACTCCGTTGGAACCTCCTTATCAAACTATATTCAAGACCATAACCATGGAGCCCGATTTCGGAGGTGTGGTTATTCGTTGGCAGAATGAAACTAATGCATTAATAGGAGCCTTTTTGTATGCTATGAATGACGCCGGCGAATGGGAGGAATATGATTTGGTTTTTTCTTCCGTAGAAGAAGAAAAAAGATCAATAAGAGGTTATAATACAGATGAACGTAAGTTCGGGGTGAGTTTGATTGACCAGTTTGGGAATAGAACCGATACTGTTATTGCCATTGAAGTACCGTTATACGAAAAGGAATTAAATAAAGGCCATTTTTCCAACGGACATCTGTTAGGAGATAATAATACGATTCGTTCAGGCAGACCAATCGAGAATATTTGGGATGGGGACTTAAACGTTATCTGGCATTCAGATCCAAGTGCCGGATTTATTCCACCTCAGACCTTTACAATTGATTTGGGAGTAGAGGCAAAACTGAGCAGGGGGATGATATGGAACAGACAAGGAGAATTTATCTTTTCTCAACATAATGTTCGCTATTTTGAAGTATGGGGAGCAAAGGAATTGAGTCATAACTTTAACGATACCTACTGGCAGGGAAGCGAATGGCAGAATGAATGGACCTTTTTGGGTGATTTTGAAGAGATTAAACCATCCGGACTCCCGCTGGAGCAATCTAATGATGAGGATATTGCAGCAACCATAAATGGAAGTGAGTTTATTTTTGAGTCTGGTGTGGGAGAATTGCGCTACCTGCGTTTTGTAGTAAAAGAAACCTGGGCCAGAACTGCTGCTTTGCATATTGCAGAGGTATCGATATTTGGTGATGATGGAATAAGAGACGAATAAATTAAACTAGTAATTTGAAAGATATGAATAAAAATATAGGACTATTAGTAGTCACAGTTATCCGAAAAAGCTTTCTGATTATTTTTTCCTCAATTATGGTGTTTTCAATGACAAGGTGTGATGATATGAACAGCATCCACGAAAAATACTATGATTGGGGAGAAGACATTTATACCGGTGTTGTTGATTCTTTGAAATCATTTACCGGATATGAAAAAGTAAAGTTCACTTGGGAAGTAAATGCAGATCCCCGTATTACCAAAACTGTTATTTTCTGGAATAATCGTGCTGATTCAGCTGTTGTTAATATCAACCGGGCTCAAAGTGGGAGGCTTCCCTTGGAATATAGCATTGAAAGTATAGACGAGGGAAACTACATTTTTGAGTTCATAACCCGGGACGGTGAAGGCCATTTTTCATTACCCACCGAAGCTGTGGTAGAAGTTTACGGCGATTTTTATATCGGGTCTTTAAAGAACAGAGGGATTTCGTCTATTTCAAAACAAGAGGATGGAAGTATGCTTATTAAATGGGACGCTATCGCAAGTACGTCTATCCAATATGTAACCGTAAAATATACCATAGACGGTGTAGAACAAACTGTTCGGGTAGAAAATGATGAAACTGAAACAGTTTTGACCGGCCTGAAGACAGGTGAATCAATTGATATTGTAACAACCCATCTCCCTACTGATGATGCATTGGAAACCATGGATGCACTTCCAAAAGAATACACGATGCCGAAGTTTGAAAGGGAGATAAACAAAGCAAATTTTGCAGTTGTTGTTTTGGCCGGAGATAATACATCTGTCAATAATTCGCGCGACCTTTCAAGAATATGGGACGGAGGTACAACAAGTCCAAACATTTTGCATACGGTTGAGAATGCGGCAGGATTTAACTTCCCTCACCTGTTTACCTTTGATATGGGGGTGTTGGCAGAGATTAGCCGATTCCATTTATGGCCAAGAACAGAAAATAGCCCTTTTACCGGACATAGCCCCAGATACTTTGAAATATGGGGAACGGATGAATTGACGGTGCCGGCTGATAATGAAAGTTATTGGAAATCAGATAACTGGAAAGCTGACTGGAAACTTCTGGGAGATCACGAGATTATAAAACCGGCAACTTCAAGTGACCAGTCTGCAGAATGGGCCGCCGGTTGGGAATATAATGTAGATGACACTATTGGACGGGTTCGTTATATTCGATTGGTTATTAAAAATTCGAACTGGCAAGGATCAAATTGTGTAAACATTGGAGAAATAACCCTTTGGGGGGATGATATATAAGAAAATTGTGACCTGAGTATAAACCCTCATTGATCAGCTTTATGATTTGATCGGTGGGGGTTTTTCTTTTATAGCCATCGGGTTAATAAACAGTAGAAATAGAATTTGAATGTCCGCAATCAATTGATTCACATCTTCAACAGCATAAAATAGTGCATTTTGATTCTTCACTTCGTCAGGGTGTAATGAGTCGGTCTGGTTATTATTTTGAAATATATTCCTGTATGGCTAAGAAGTGAATTTTGTTTTCGATAAAGTTCCTCCTTTTAATTTTATTTAGCTTATTTCCTCTTTCAACGATATTGATTCAATTTGTAAGATATTGTGTATGAGTGAGATTTGGAAGTATGTGCCAGAGCCAATTTGTTGGTGATTTCTGTGTGGTTTGATATTAAGTGGCCAATAGATAAAACCATAAAATAGCTGTAGTTGATAGCAAAAATTGGAGATTTCCTGATAGCGATTAAACACGCCAATAGTTCAGCTTTTAATTTTGTCCGGATAGAATTTATATATTTACCATGTTTAACTATATATCACTGATAAAACTGAAGCATTTTTATGAGCTTGTTTGATCAAATATTTCTGAAATACTATCAACCCCTGTTATTATATGGTTTAAAATTTATTGATGATGAAAATGAGGTGCATGATATTTTGCAGGAAGTATTTGTGACGGTATGGGAAAATCAGAAATACAAGCTTAAAGAGGCTCACCTTAAATCGTATCTGTTCAATGCTGTAAGAAACGGGTGTTTAAATTATCTGCGCCACAAGCTGATTGTAAGTAAACACATCGAAAAACAGAAAATATCTTTAAAATTACTTGAACTCGACTTCTACAAAAGTGGAGAAAAATCGCTGATAGAGAAACAGGACCTTGAATTGATCAATAAGGCGATCAATTCGCTTTCAGAAAAACATAAACAAATAATTGAGTTAAGCCGATTTGAGGGGTTAAAGAACAAAGAGATTGCCAGGAAATTACGTATTCCTGAAAGGACTGTTGAAACAAGACTTTACCGTGCATTGTCTGCACTGCGGAAAAAATTGAATATAACCCAGGTTTTTGTCCTTATGAACATGATCTTTCGGACAACCGAAAGACAGAAAATTCGGTTGTCAGCGATTTAGCTGAAATCAAATTGGCGTAACCTGCCTGCCGGTAGGCAGGTACCCCTTGGCTCTGCCATGGGGATAGTCAATTTTAAGAATTTTCTTTATTGATCCGGGCAATAAAGTTTTTGTACATGGATAGGTAGAGGCCTTGAAACCATTTGATTACAATGTCCGATTGTAACTTTATACAATACGTAAAACACCCAAATATTCAGATTCATTAAAAAAAAACTCTTCCACGTGACGTAGTTTTTACATTTTAGGTGTATTAGCTTTAGAGGAAGAGAAAAAATGAACCGTAAAACGAAAATAGAGCAGATTATTTCCCGCCATTTTAATGGAGAGTGTACAAATGCCGACAAAGAAGAACTAAATAGTTGGCTCGCTCAATCTGAAAAAAACAGCAGAACATTTTTTGAACTCAAAGATGTTTGGGACATATCAGTAAAAAAGGAGGAAAGGGCAAGAGAGGCTTTATTATCTTTTTATAGGGAAAAGGCTACAAACAGTAGTTCACTAGTTAGATTAGCATGGCAATGGAAAGCTGCAGCAGGAATTGCTGCAGCTTTAGCCATTGGCCTGTTTACGGTCCTTATTCTTAATATCACACGAACTGATTACCCCAATGCACTGTATGAACAAGCGATGATGAGTGTGAATGTGCCACTTGGATCCAAATCACAGGTAACATTACCCGATAGCACACTGGTCTTTTTGAATTCCGGTTCGAAACTGCAATATCCATCTTTCTTTACTGAGGGGAAACGTGAAGTAATACTTACCGGGGAAGCCTTTTTTAAGGTAAAATCTGATACCGCTAATCCGTTTATCGTAAAAAGCATTGATTATGATATTCGGGTTACCGGAACCCAATTCAATGTATGTGCCTATGGAGATGACCCGTTTTCTAAAGTGTCATTAAAAGAAGGGCACGTTGGTGTACAGTTTCCAGGCCAAAATAAGTTTGTTGATATTATTCCCGGTCAGCAACTTTATTTGAACAGGAACGAAAGAAAGTATCAGGTTGTAGAAAGCGATGTAGAAGTGGAGTCTTCATGGAAAGACGGGGAGTTTTGGTATAAAGAGATTTCTTTTCCTGAGTTGATTAAGAGGCTGGAACGGTGGTATGATGTAAATCTTAGCTACTCGTCACCCCAGTTAGACGAAATGCGTTATAGTGGAAATTTTAGGAACCAGGAAACGATTTGGCAAGTATTGGACGGACTTAAACTTACTACGCCAATCGACTATAAAAAGAAAGGGTTTAGAGAATTTGAAATAACATATAAGCCTATGAAAAAATAAAGAAGGTGGCTGTCGGCCAGGACAAACCACCTTTAATAATCAATAATAATTAAATCATTGTATTAACATGTCAAATTTATGAAAAAAAAACTAAAACAGGGGAGTAGTTTGCAAGTCTGTAACCTTCCCAAAATCTTAAGGGTTATGAAATTAATAGGGGTATTTATGTTTGTTGTATTGTTGCAGGTTTCAGCCTCCAGCTATTCACAAACTAAACAACTTACAATAAAAGGAAATCATCTGACACTCGAAGAATTATTTGAAATGATTGAAAGTCAATCAGAGTTTTCTTTTATGTACAATCTTAAGCAAATTGACTTAAGCAAAGAGGTGGATGCAGATTTTAGAAATCAGACGGTTAATCAAATTCTTAACCGGGTTTTGGAAGGATCTAATATTACCTATACTGTTAATGACAGGCTAATTGTTATCCATAAGAATAGCGAAATGGATTTGATAAATAAATTAGCAGAAAATCAACAGGGTTATATTTCCGGAAAAGTTAGCGACTCAAGCGGTCAATCTCTTCCGGGGGTAACCGTTGTCGTTAAAGGTACCACACGGGGAACTGTAACCGATACGGATGGAAATTTTTCTCTTTCGAATATAGAAGACGGAATCATCCTTCAGTTTTCATTTGTAGGCATGCGCACCATGGAAGTTGAGGTAAGCGGACAAAGCCAAATTGATGTTACAATGGAGGTAGATGCCATTGGCCTCGACGAAGTTGTAGCGATTGGTTATGGTGTTCAAAAGAAAAGTGACATCATTAACTCTGTAGTCTCGGTAGATGCCGGACAGTTGATTAAAGCGCCTACTTCCGACATTGGCGATATGCTTCGCGGAAAAGCCGCAGGAGTTTTTGTCACCAGTTCCGATGCAGGGCCAGGCAGCTCATCCAATATCTTAATTCGTGGTAAGAATTCAATTAACGGTGGTAACAGCCCTTTGGTAATTGCCGATGGTGTGCCCGTATTCAATATCAACGATATTAATCCGAATGATATCGCCTCAATGGAAATATTAAAAGACGCTGCAGCACAAGCCATATACGGAGCGAGGGCGTCTAATGGAGTAATCCTGATCACGACAAAACGAGCCAAAGCGGGCGAAACCAAAGTCAACTATCGGGGATATTATGGCGCACAAACAATTGGACAGAATTTCGATTTGTATAACGGAGACGAGTTTGCACAACTAAGAAGAGAAGCCACCCGAACCGACAATAACGGGGAATATCTTCCGGATGATGAAATTTTTACACCAATAGAGTTGGAGGTTTTAAATAACAAACAGTATGTAGATTGGATGGACGTAGTTCTGAGAACCGGCTCCATACAAAATCACAATATTGGTATTGCTTCAGGTACCGAAAAAAACAGGGTATATTCCAGTTTCGATTACCTCAACCAAAAAGGAGTTATACCGGGTACCGATTTTAAGAAATTTACTGTCAGACTAAATGTTGATCAGAAAATTACCGACTGGCTGACCCTTGGAGCCAACACCTCATGGTATATCTCAAAAAATAACGATCCGGGTACTGGCAATACCCTGAAATGGCTGGTAACTGCTTCTCCATTAAGTAAGATTTATAACGATGATGGCTCCTTGCGTTTTACTCCCTCAGGAGTGCAAGAAAGTATTAACCCTTCTATGTTGTAATCCAAATTTTGTTTTTAGTAATTTGCTAATTGTCAGCTATTTATAATTATTCAAAATAATACTTTCGGGCAATACAGAGCCAGCAGGTTTTCCTCTCCTGGTTA
>JBKEDN010000054.1:0-3584 GCA_047975435.1 Draconibacterium sp.
TATTGTTACCGTTTCAACCGGAGCAACATGAAGGATGGCATCTTTGACAACCTTCTGCGCAGGATGGTCAAAGCAGAGCCGTTGCCGTACAAAATTTATTGCTTAAATGCCTAATTCAATCTTTTTTATAATACCTTGAATCTGTACCGCAACGCTGCGCTATCCGGAAAGTTTATGGTCGAAAAGTTTGGAAAAAGAATTGCCATTGTTTCTGGGTTATACGACAGTGGTTATGACACCATTTCTTCATTTCGACGGGCGGTTGAAGAAGCACAAGGAACCATTACAAACACATTTATCAACGACAGGAATAACAATGATTTTTTTGATCAAACCATTCATGCAATCAAAGAAAATAATAACGATGGTTTATTTCTTTTGATGACAGGACAAGATGCCAACAATTTTGTCCTGGCCTATCACAATGCCGGATTATCGACTCCGGTGGTCACAACTTCCTTTGTTACTGATGAGAACTATTTGCCTAATCTGGGCCCAACCATGGATAATGTATATCATTTGAATTCATGGATCAGAAATCTGAATACCCCACAAAACAAGCAATTTGTTTCTGACTATGAAAATGAATACAAAGCAGCACCAAACCAGTTTAGCCTTTTAGGTTATGAAACCGGACTAATAGCAGCGCAGATACGGAACAAGATAAACGGGAATATTAACAACGATAAAATTTCAGTTGATTCTCCTGCCGGCTGTTTGACAATTAACTTCGAAACTGGAGAGGTTAAAAGCCCCGCCTATTTATGTAAAACCCTAAAAGGTAGCTTTCTTTTACCTGAGAACCAATTAATCAACCAAATAGAAGTTAGCAACGATATTGGTATTAAAAACATACAGAACAAAGAAGAAATACATTCAGGATGGCTGAACCCGTACCTGTTTGCTTAATAAATTATTCACCATTAAATCTTAAAATTATGGATCCCTTATTAGGAACAATTCAAGCATTTGGATTCAACTTTGCACCACGCGGCTGGTTCTTTTGCAGTGGACAGCTGCTGGCCATCTCCCAAAACACAGCATTGTTTTCGTTACTGGGAACAATGTTTGGCGGCGACGGACGTACAACGTTTGCACTTCCCGACCTGCGCGGGCGTGTTATGGTAGGTTATGGAAACGGCCCCGGCCTCACCCCAAATACGATGGGAGCAAGAGGCGGAAATGAAAACACGCTCCTAAACGTTCTCAACCTTCCTTCTCACACGCATACAGCAAATTTAAGCGGTTCGTCGGTAACCATAAAAGCCAGTTCGGCTGCCGGTACCAGTCCTTCACCCTCATCGCGCAGCAATGTGCTTAGTGCGGCCACCTCTGGAAATATTTATACCAACAATGCCCCCGATGTGAATTTGAATGTGGGGAACGATGTTTCTTCCGGAAATATAACCATTGGCAACACCGGAGGAGGTAGCTCATTCAGCAATATGCAACCCTATCAGGTAGTAAATTTCAGCATTGCAACAATAGGAATTTTTCCTTCACGAAATTAATACCCAACCCATACATTGAGCATTATCGCCCGGGTACAAACCTTGCGCGATAAAGCTCAATTTTTAGATTTCATCTACATGAACAAGACGATAAAAATCGGCTTTCTCTTTCCGTATTCGTCCATATTTCCGAATATGTCACAGGATATCATTGATGGCATTTTATCGGTTTTCCCGGCTGCATTAAAAAACCGTATTCAGTTTTATCCTGAATATGTTGACCTGGGGCAGACCGAAAATGTAAAAACTGCCTTTCAAAAACTGCTGGCTTTTCACCATGTCGATATTATGTCGGGAATAATCAGCTATAAACTCCTTCCCGAAATTGTCCAGTTTTTGGGCGACCGTCAAAAGCTCGGGATTTTCTTCGATATGGGCGAGAATATTCCGCCGGCCGAAGCACTTCCTGCACCTGTTTTTGCCAATAGCCTGGCACTCTGGAAACAGGAGTTTGCACTAGGCAACTGGGCACAAAAAAACTTTGGTGGAAAAGGTGCCATCCTCATGTCAACCTACGATGCCGGCTATCATCTGCACACTTCATTCTGGCAAGGTGCCATGGAAGCGGGCGCCGAAGAAATTGATATGCACACGCTCCCCTATTTTGAAGATGTATCAAAATCCATCAGCGCCATTTTGCCGCCATTCTTCGAAAAAATTGAAACCGCAAAAGCCAATTTCCTACATGCGCTGTTTTGCGGAAATGAAACCAACGAATTTTATAAGGCATTTCGAAATTCATCGTTGTACAAAAAAATTCCCTTAATCGTTTCGCCACCGATGGCTATCAGGGAAGTGCTGGTAAATATCGAAATGCTGAATATTTCAGTTTACAGCACTTCGGGCTGGGATTTTTCGTCAGGAACCGCATCGCAACACCCCTTGATAATAAACTATAAAAATACTTACGGGAAACCTGCTTCGGTATTTGCAGTTATGGGCATGGAAGCAGGAATGGCCATTAAAGCAATATTCCCCGAACTGGAAAAAGGCGATACCGGCACGGCACTGAAAATTTTACGGGAAACTGCTTTTGAAGGGCCACGCGGAAACAAAAGTTTTAAGCTGTATAATTTTTCAGAAAATAATGCAATAACGATCGAGAAATACGCATCGCAAAACCCGGGCTCCAGCTCATTAACAGTCGGTGAATTTCAATTAAAAACAATCAATCCCATTGCAATAAATACCTTCCATGCCGAATCTGAGTCGGGATGGAAGAACCCTTACTTATGTATTTGACAACTAAAAGCATTTGAATATGAAAACATTTTTACCTCGTTTCACAAAACATTTATTTGCACTACTCTCTTTTGCATTTATAGTGCATTCGGCATTTGCAACCGATTTAATTGTTAGCGGGATTACAAACCCTTCTGCCGCTAACGGGAAATATGTGCCCAACGGAACTTTAAACGGAAAAGATTCGTGGAAACACGAAACCCAGAACTACTACATTTTTTACGATCAGTTTTCAGGCGATAATAATTATTACTGGAACATTGACGTTGATACCAACGACGAGAATAACGCGCTGTTTTATAGCGAGACGAATCCCCCGTCCGATTCTCCGGTAAATGCGTCGTCCTGGTCGCCCGATGCAGGAACAGGGTCGCCATTCATTGCTATTGCAAGCGCGTATCCCGAGATAAACCTTAAAGGAAATGGGCTAAACATTGTAAATACCAGCACAGCTATTTCTTTTAATAATCACACCAAATTTGGATCGGCCGATATTTCAGGCGGAACAACCGTGCGTACTTATACCATCGAAAACCAGGGAAGCGTTGTTTTAAATATCACCAACGTTACAATAAGTGGTACCAACGCAGCCGATTTCAGCGTAACAACAGCTCCATCAGCAACAGTAGCCTCGCTTGGTAACGCAACGTTTAGTGTAACTTTCGATCCTTCGGCCGAAGGCTACCGCTATGCCACCGTTTCGATTGCAAACGATGATTCGGACGAAAATCCTTACACTTTCGACATTCGCGGACGGGGATTTGTACCCGGCAACCTTGTTGTGTCGGGCGTAACCACTCCTGCCGATGCCAACGGAAACTATATTCACCA
>JBKEDN010000057.1:0-26365 GCA_047975435.1 Draconibacterium sp.
AAAAGTCATATTTTTATGCAGTCGGAGCAACCTAACGATTCGGTCCGTCCCTGTTTCCACGAATATGTACCGAACCTCCTGACTTTCTGTGGAGCAGGTGCAAAGCCGCAGGCACAGCAATTTGCAAGTTCATATACCGATTAGCAATTGAACTGAGCCTTAAATTCACTACACTCTTAAAGCCTCTTCAATTGTCTATCGGCATTAACTCCCGAAAAATCGGGATAATTCCAGAGTTTCGCATAAGGCTCACTCTGAAAAACAATTGGTATTACAAGGTTAAGCCCGAATTAAGATGCATGAGCTATTTTTTGCACCGGGTTTTAACCCGGTGGTTACAGCATAAATCCGGTGGCTGGCTTTAGCCATTAATAGTAAGTAGCTGCTTTTCTTCACTGCCTGTTTGCCGGTACGCGGCACGTTTTTGCAATGCCGATGGCTATCGGGCGAAGCCATCTCAACACAAACTACCGAAGCGGCCATACTAAACAATACCCACACCAGCATTTTTTGTACATCCTATGAGTACTAAACCATACAGGGCTATATAATTCTTGGAATAAAAGTTACTTTTGGCATTTCATAACGACAGATGAGCGATAAGTTAAAACAAAAAACCATTCACGGACTTTTCTGGAGCTTTCTCGACAACTTTGCAAAGTTGGGGGTACAATTTATCGTTGGGATAATTTTAGCGAGAATACTCTCCCCCCGGGAATTCGGGCTTGTTGGCATGATTACCATTTTTATTGCAGTTTCACAAACTTTCGTTGATAGTGGATTTGGAGCTGCTTTAATTAGGAAAAAAGTTTGTTCGGATACAGATTATTCAACAGTCTTCTTTTTTAATCTGGTAATTGCATTGGCAGTGTATTTTTTGTTGTTTATATCAGCTGGTGCAATAAGTAATTTTTTTGATGAACCACAGTTGGCCGGACTAGTCAAAGTCTTAGGACTAGGAATTATTTTTAGTTCTTTTGGTATCATACAGCAAACAATTCTGACTCGTGAGATCAATTTTAAAATACAAACAAAAGCCACGCTTATAGCTTCCCTTGGGTCGGGGGGACTGGCGGTTACAATGGCTCTTTTAGGATTTGGTGTATGGAGTCTTGTTGCCTTAACTGTTAGTCGCTTTGCCATTGCAACCTTATTCCTATGGATATGGTCTCCCTGGCGTCCGGTATGGGTTTTTAGCATGCGTTCATTTAAAGAACTTTTTTCTTTCGGAAGTAAATTACTAATAAGTGCAATTATAGATACTGTTTACCAAAATGTTTATCTTTTAATAATTGGCAAATACTTTTCAGCACAGGATTTAGGTTTTTACACACGTGCAGATCAATTTCGGAATCTACCTTCAAAAAACATTATGGCTGTAGTACAGCGTGTAAGCTATCCCGTTTTATCCAGCATACAAGAAGAAAAGGAACGCCTAAGAAGTAATTATCAGAAACTGATTCGAAGTACAATGATGATTACTTTTTTATTGATGTTGGGAATGGTAGCCGTAGCAAAACCTATGGTTTTGACATTAATTGGTGAAAAATGGGAACCTTCAGTTGTTTATCTTCAGTTGTTGTGTTTGGTCGGAATGTTTTATCCGCTACAAGCATTAAACCTGAATATGCTGAATGTCAAAGGCCGGTCCGACCTTTTTCTTAAACTCGAAATTGTTAAAAAACTATTTGCCGTACCTGTGATTATTATTGGAATCGTTTGGGGAATAAAAATTATGATTGTTGGAATGATTGTAAATAGCATTATTGGCTATTTAATAAACAGTTATTTTTCAGGGCAGCTGATTGGTTATTCAACAATACAACAAATTAAAGATATATTACCATCTTTCTTATTGGCCATTATTGTTAATGTTATAGTTTTTTTTATCGGCGAGGTTCTAACATCTTCATCCTGGATTGTATTAGGAATTCAACTTATACTTGGAGCGGCACTTTTCGTTGGATTTGGAGAAATACTTAAGATGCACGATTATCTATATATCAAGAAAATTATACTGGAGCAATGGCAAAAGTATAGAAGGAGATAAGCTTTTTCCTTTAGAATTAAGAATTGGTTTTTAAATATTATTTTTGAGTAATAAAAAGCTGTATTATTTTGAAAGAAGCAGAACAGAAAATATTAGTAACCCAGCCTGTACTTCCCGACCTGGATGTATTTACCGAATTACTTAAAGATATTTGGGATAGGAAATGGCTGACCAATAATGGAGTTTACCATCAGCAGTTTGAAAATGCCTTGGCCAAATACCTCGGAGTGCCATATATTTCCTTATTCTCAAACGGTACGCTGGCATTGATATCTGCTTTACAGGTTCTGAACATCACGGGAGAAGTAATTACAACACCCTTTAGTTTTGTTGCTACAACACATGCTTTGTGGTGGAACAACATTAAACCTGTTTTTGTGGATATTGAACCCGAATTTTGTAATCTTGAT
Organism: Draconibacterium sp.; assembly: GCA_047975435.1. Taxonomy (GTDB): domain Bacteria; phylum Bacteroidota; class Bacteroidia; order Bacteroidales; family Prolixibacteraceae; genus Draconibacterium. Next base: position 2,461 of record JBKEDN010000057.1, read on the forward strand.
TCAACAAAAATTGAAGCTGCAATTACGCCAAGTACAACTGCCATTCTTCCGGTTCATGTGTATGGTAATCCTTGTAAAGCAGAAGCTATACAGGATATTGCTGACCGTTATGGATTAAAAGTAATTTATGATGCGGCGCACGCCTTTGGGGTAAACCAAGACGGGAAAAGTATCCTGAATTTTGGAGATCTTTCAATTCTTAGTTTTCATGCAACAAAGGTATTTAATACCATAGAGGGTGGAGCAATTGTTTGCCACGATGAAAAGACAAAAAAACGGATTGATTACCTGAAGAATTTTGGGTTTGCCGGAGAAACTGAAGTAATAGCACCCGGGATAAATGCCAAAATGAATGAAATACAAGCAGCTTATGGTTTGCTCCAGCTAAAATCAGTTGAAGAACATATTAGGAAGAGACAAGAGATTTCTAACCTTTATAAGGCAGGGTTAAAAAATGTCCAGGGAATCCGTTATATTGAAGAGCCTGTGGGTTTAAAATATAATTGTGCATACTTCCCGATATTTGTGAATGAAAAAAAGTATGGAATATCGCGAGATGGACTGTATGAGAAGTTGAAGAAAAACAACATTTATGGGCGAAGATATTTTTATCCCCTTATTTCTCAATTTCCAACATACAAGGGTTTGGATTCGGCAAAGTCAGAAAACCTACCGGTTGCGCAGAAAGTTGCAGAAGAGGTAATTTGTTTGCCTATTTATCCGGGATTAGAAAAGGAAATAGTTAATACCATTATCAAAATAGTTGAAGGCCAATGAAGCTTGGAATAATGCAACCCTATTTTTTCCCATACATTGGATATTGGCAGCTAATGAATGCTGTGGATAAGTTTGTCGTTTATGATGATATTCAGTTTACAAAAAAAGGATGGATACATCGAAATCGGTTTCTACAAAATGGTAAAGATGCTATGTTCTCATTGTCTCTTAAAAAGGACTCAGATTATCTTGATATTCGACAACGCTTTTTGGCTGAAAACAATAAGAAGAATGTTGACAAGATTCTTCGCCAGTTTGAGAATACATACTCCAAAGCACAGAATTATCCTCAGGTTATGGAGGTAATTCAGGCTTCTTTTTTGTATTCAGACGATAACCTGTTCGGATATATAATGCATTCGCTTTTGAATATAAAAGAGTATTTGGGGATATCAACACCGTTAATCGTATCATCAACGTTGGATTATAATAGCACTTTAAAATCACAGGATAAAGTACTGGATATTTGCGCTGTCTTGAGTGCAGAATCTTATTATAATCCGATCGGGGGGACAGAATTATATAGAAAGAGTGATTTTCAGGACAAAGGCATAGATTTACACTTTCTTCAGTCAGGAGATATTATATATGATCAATTCAAGAATGAATTTGTACCTAATTTATCAATCATAGACGTGCTCATGTTTAACTCAGTTGATAAGGTCAAGAAGCTATTAAATAATTTTACTTTGTTTTAGGGTGAAAAGAAAGTTACAGAAAATTGAAATAGAGAAATATCTGAATGATCTTGATCAAAACTTTATCCCACAGCTAAGTACGTTGGTCAATATACAAGACTATAGTAATAAGTTAGCCGAACATGCTGAACATTTTTGTTTGTATCATAATAATAGTTTAATCGGATTTGTTGCAATGTACTGTAATAATGATGAATCAAAGATTGCTTTTATTTCTAGTGTAAGTATTCGTCCTGATTATACAGGGAAAGGGTTAGCAAAAAATCTTTTAGGGGAGGCTTTGCAATATGCAAAAAAGAAGAAATTCCAAAAAATTCAGTTAGAAGTTGGTGTTAATAATAAGTCTGCAATTGGCCTGTATAAATCATTAGGATTTGAAATCGAGAATAGTGACGACAAAGTAAATTTAATGACATTAAAAATTTGATATGAGAATTTTGATAATCGGTCAAACATCCCTCCACTGGGGGAGAATGGAATATGGGAATATTGGTAATTATTATATCATTGAGCCCTTCATCCGCCAACTTCATCGAGTGTTCAACAATGCTCAGATCTATACTACTCTTCAGATGTCTGACGAGTTCTGTCAACGTGAGAAAGTTGCAAGGTTACCTCTTGAACTCTATTACTCGTGGGATGATTCCGATTATCTGCAAAAGAGTCTATACGAATATGCATTAGCAGAATTATATTCCAAGACAGGGAATCTGACTGAAGCTACCCCCTATATTAAAGAAGTACAAAAGGCCGATCTGGTTATCGATTTTAGCGGCGATATTTGGAGTGATAATGCTGACTTTGTAGGTCCAAACAGGTTTCTGATTGGTTTGCTTAAAGATCGTGTAGCTCAGTTGCTTGGCAAAAAAACTGTAATGTTGTCGGGATCACCAACGCCGTTTAAAAATCACAATCATGCATTTACTAAAGAGGTTTTCGAAGGTTTTGATCTGGTTACTAACCGGGAAAATATTAGCACTAGGCTTATTAAGGATTTGGGGTTTAACACATCTAAAGTGCAAAGTTATGCATGTCCTGCTTTTATCTTTGAGCCTGGTAACAAAACTGAAATAGAGCAGGTCATTAAAAAATATGATCTTGACTCTGGCCGATTTAAAACAGGATTTATTTTATGTGGCTGGAATTTGAAGAAAGGACCTTATGACAGGGAAGATATTAAAGACGACGAGCTGAATGACTATGTGGAATTGATAGAAGAACATATTTCTGAAAGAGACTCCGATATTTATTTGATGTCCCATTCGAACGGTTTTGATTTACCACCTTATTTTCAGTTAAAACATGGTCGGGATTATCCTTTTGCACAGCAGTTGGTTCGAATACTTAAATCAAGGAAGAAAGTGGATTTAGGAAAGGTCTTTTTGATTGAAGACGTTTTGACGCCGAAAGAAACAAAGGCGGTAATAGGTCAGTTTGATATGCTAATAAGTGGAAGAATACATGGTGCGGTTGCCGGGTTGTCACAAGCCATTCCGACGGTAATCATCGACTATGGGCACGAACCAAAAGCACATAAGTTGAGAGGTTTTGCTGAAATCGCAGGTGTTGAAGAGTATATTGCCGATCCTGCAAAAAAAGATGATCTGTTTTTTGTAACTAGACAGTGTTATTTAAACCGAAATAGCTTGCGACATTATTTGAAATCAAGAATGCAAGAAATATCAAAAAAAGTAGATGATAGTTTCAATATGTTAATGAACCTTTTTTAGCAAATTTTTCTATTTATTTACCAAGTAATTTGGAAATAAAATGATCTAACTTGGTTTGAAAGGATGAAATCCCAAATGCCTCATGAATAATACTTCGATTCAATAAGATTTGTTCCTTTTTTAAGTTAGTAGATAATTCGATGGTTAAATAGGAAACGTCAGAGTTAATGGTTCTAAAATTTACTTTTAATTTATGATAAAAAGAGTGAGCGGGATTTTTTTTGTCTAAAAAGACCTTTGCGCCTAAAAAAATCAACAAATTTATGTTCCCCATTGCATGCTGCCTAAGCGAATTAAAAAAACCAAAGCCTACAGAATATAATAGTTTATAATATTCTTCCTTAGGCATAAACTCTGTTATAGGTAAGAAATGATCACCAAAATATTTCCGACCTTGTTTAATAATTGTTTTAATATATTTCTGATCTCCTCCATAGCTAAGGGGAACAATAATTTTTTGATCTGGATCCAGTTGAATTGACCTGAGCAGTTGAAAAGTGTCGAGATGATTATTAACAGGACTTGCTGAATTCCCAACCAATATATTCTTCCCTGAATTTATTGGCTGATCCATATTGCTGTACAAACCGGCATTCAGATTGTAATTAAATGGTAAATACTTAAATGTACTATTTGGGTAATTTCTTTTTAAGAGATCAAAGTCTTCTTTAATAACAGGAGATAAATAATCTATGTATTTAAAATAATTCTCAATATTATCAATCAACTTTAATTTTAGTAACCAGGACTTGGGAACTCGCGATCCAAGCTCATACAATATATTTTTTAAAGGGCCTTTAAGTGTCGTTAGTGCTTTATGGACTTCTCTGGCATGTTTTTTTGTTTTTGATTTATAAATGGCATTAGCTAATCTAGAACAACTGTACAAGTCTGCCCCCCAAGCAATCCAGACCTTGGGAGTTGATGAGGGTAATTTTTTAAGTAAATCCCATTTATACCTTTTTATTGCATTGTGAAAAATGATTGCATCTGCATTTTTATTTTCTTTGATTATTTCATAATATTCTGCGGAGTTATATGTTACGCATACTATTTTATTACTATTTGTGTACTTCAGCCTATATTCATCATATGGCTTAACTATCAGGAAAATATTCTTATTAGGAGCAATTTCTTCAAATTCAGGGATTATTGAATCAATAAATTTTTCATCTTCAGCAATATGTAGAAGCATTTACTAATAAATTAAAATTTGTTTTTATTGTATCGATCTTTGTCTCAATATTATGTGTTTAATCATAAAATGGCGGTAAAGGTTAGGAAAAAAGTTGTAAAGATTACAACTTTAAGGCTTGATTTTATTGGAAAAATGAATAGGTCGATTAAAGTAGTACATATTGTTGCCGGCAACCTCGATGGCGGCGCTGCCCGCGGTGCTTACTGGCTGCACAAAGGCCTGTTGCAGCTGGGCGTAGATTCGTGGGTACTTACCGACAGCGAACTTACCTTTGGCGACAGGAAAGTGATAAGCACCACCGTAACCAAAGGCGATAAACTAAAACGCATTGTCCGCGAAAACCTTGATTATGTATTGACTTTTCCGTACCGGAAACGAACCAACGACCTGTTTAGCACCGCCTGTTTTGGTGCAGGTTTACAAAACAACAGCACATTAATGGAGGCAGATATTGTACATCTGCACTGGATCAATAACGGGTTTTTTAATCTAAAAATACTTGGTAAAATACAGGTGCCGCTTGTGTGGACCATTCGCGATATGTGGCCAATGACCGGAGGTTGCCACTTTGCCGATGCCATTGGCTGCGATCATTATCTGGGGGGCTGCGGAAACTGTAAATTACTTGGCAGCAAAAGAAAGGCGGATTTGTCGGGGCGCGTTTTTAAGCGAAAAGAGAAGCTGTATCCTGAAAACATACACCCGGTAGGAATCAGCAACTGGATGACACAGAAAGCCAATGAAAGCAGCTTGTTTAAAGGCCATAAGGCAATAACGATATTTAATAATATTGATACTGAAATATTTGTTGCGGTGCAGCAAAACCTGGCCCGGGAAATCCTTCGGCTCGAAACAAAGAAACACATCATTCTTTGTGGTGCAACACGGCTAAACCTGAGCTACAAAGGTTTTGACAAGTTTCTGGAAAGCCTGAAAAGCCTTGACCGGGAAAAATATTTCCTGGCATTTTTTGGGAAACTGGATGCCGGCACCATCCATGACACCGGTTTTGAATACCGCGACTTTGGCTATTTACACGATGATGTTTCGCTGCGTTTGTTGTATTCGGCCGCCGATGTTTTTGTGGCGCCCAGTATTATGGAGCCTTTTGGTAAAACACTGGGCGAGGCAATGGCCTGCGAAACCCCTGTGGCTTGTTTTGATGCCACCGGCCCGAAAGATATAGTAGAACACAAGGAGAATGGCTACCGGGCAAAACCCTTTGAGCCGGAAGACCTGGCAAAAGGTATTGAGTGGATTATTGAAAACAATGGGGAGAACAGCCTTGGCAAATCTGCCCGTGCCAGGGTAATCAGCAATTTTAGTGTTGATGTTGTTGCCGCCCGGTATCTCGAATTGTATAAATCGCTTTTTGCATGAGTACCCTTTCTGTTATAACCATTGCCTACAATTGTGCCCCTGATTTGGAGGCTACCATTCAATCGGTAACCGGCCAGATTTTTAACGACATTGAATACATTGTTGTGGATGGCGGCTCGAATGATGGTTCGCCGGAGGTAATAAAAAAATACGAAGCCGGAATCACAAAATGGGTAAGCGAGCTCGACAAAGGCATTTACGATGCCATGAATAAGGGTTTAAAAATGGCTTCCGGAGAATATGTATTGTTTATGAATGCCGGAGATACTTTTTATAAGCCGGAGACACTTGCTAAAATACCTTTTGATGCTTATCCCAATGCGGATGTATTTTACGGCGAAACATTAATTGTAAACCACCGGCAGAAAGTGCTGGGGCTTCGGCACAAAAAACTTCCACATCGTTTAAACTGGAAACACTTTCGCCGGGGAATGGTCGTCTGTCATCAATCGATACTGGTCAGAAGAACGCTTGCTCCAATGTATAATCCCGATTACAAATTATCAGCAGATGTGGAGTGGGTTTTGCAAAGTTTAAAAGCTTCAAAACAAATCGTATTTACGAATTCGATTATTGCCCGGTTTCTTGAAGGCGGAGCATCCATCAAACAGCACAATGAGAGCCTGAAAGAACGGTTTGTGATTATGCGGAAGTATTTTGGTTTGCCGGTAACCCTTTTCAGCCATTTTGTTTTTGTGCTCGATGCCCTTTTAATTAAACTGGGGCTGAAAAGCTATTACCGTAAAAATTACCTCGAATAGTTTTACATACTTTATCACGACGTCATGCTGAATTTATTTCAGCATCTTTGCTCAAAATGCAGATTCCGAAATAAATTCGGAATGACGGTGCGTCAATTTAAGTTGACATGACACTAAAAGTAAATAGATTCTTCGCTCCATTTTATTATAATCAGAATGACAGCTGGTTATGATTCCAGGAGCTTGTCCCGGTTTTTGAAAGCTTCAAAACCAACGGCTCCCAATAAAATAACCAGAAGAATGTAATAGGCAATTTGTGCCAGCTTGTTCCAGCTGTAGTAATAGTCAGGATGAAAGACAAACTCAATGGTATGTTCGCCTTTGGGAACCATCATGCCCCGCAGGATGTAATTTGCCGTAAATAATTTACTTTCCGTACCGTCGATAAATACACGCCAGTCGGGGAAATACACTTCGGAGAAAACCGCCAGACGGTCTGCCGGTGTGTTTGTTTTGTAAACCAGTTTATCCGGCGAGTAGCTGGTCAACTCAATGGTTCCGCCGCTGTTGTTTCCTGTAAGGCCTGAAACCAATGCTTTGTCGGTATCGCGGATAACAGCAGTACTGGTGACATCAATATCGTTTAAGGCAAGTATTTCGTCGTTTGCATTACTGACCCATTTTACCGAATCTACAAACCATGCTGCACCCATTGCCCCCGGGTTTTGCTGAAGCCCGTTCTGTGTAATCATATACTTGGTGTCGAGCATGTTTAAAACCGGCATGTGCATTTTCCCGATGTGCTGTTCAATCATATCCTGGTAACGCCGCAACTTGGCCGCATGGTAGCCGCCAACCGAGCTATGGGCATTGGCTGTAACATTCTCGTTAAACGGGTTTCCGGCAATATTAAACACCCGGTAATGGTTGTATTTATTCACTGCATAGGTTAAAATACGGTCTTGTTCTTCCTGGTTCTTAGGGCTGAATTTTGATTGAAGTTCGGCAATCTTCTCTTTTGTTTGCAGATTCCGGTTCATTTCCATTTGATAAATCTGGCGATCGTTATCTGAAAGTTGGTGTGCCTGTTTTACGGCTGCCCCAGTTTTCGCAAAATGGCTAAGCGGAACATAGCGGCGGCTAATTCCCCAGAAGTCGATTACAGCCAGCAAAACAACGGAAGCAACCAAAAGATTGGCTTTTAGTTTTTTGGTTTTATACAGATAGATTGCAGCGGTAATCAGAACCACAAAAATAAGTGATCGCCAAAGGTCGGCACGGAAAACCCCAATCCTGAATTCTGTCAATGCAGCAAGTATTGCGTCGATCTGACCGGCTGCATTGGGTTGGTTGCGATACGCATTAAACTGATTGGCTTCTGTATTGCTGATGTACGAATTAAACAGGTTTGGAAGTAAAATATTCAGAAGTAAAAATCCGGCAAAAAGAGATGCTACCAGCAAAAAGGTGGGAACTTCATTTTTGAGGCCGGGAACTTTTGTTTTCTTGTCCAGTATTTCGGGGCTCGAATACAATTTGTAGAGGGTAAACATGGCTAACAGCCCCAGCCATATGGCACTAACAGCAAGTATCGAAACCGGGGTCCTGAACTTGTTGTACATGGGCACATAATCGATAAAAAGATCAGTGAAAGCGGAGAAATTCCCTCCCATGGCAAGAAATAAAAACAGTATAACCGGAACCAGTGCAGCCAGTTTAAACCGTCCCGGAATAAGGAAGGCTCCAAGCACAAAAAGAAATACAAAAATAATCCCCAGGTAGTTGGGGCCACCGCTAAAAGGCTGGTTTCCCCAATATTGGTTCATGTTTCCGATGGTTTCGCGGTATTGGCGAGGCGCTTTGCTCAGCAGGTCGCGGTTTGCTTTTACCATTCCTGTTGCACCACCTTTTACGTTCGGAACAATGATCATCATTGCTTCATCTACCCCGCTACTCCAGGCGTTAATGTAATCTTTGTCCAGGCCTTTTGAAACGGGGGCATTTTCGGGCTGTCCGATCGTAAGTTCACTTTTGCCTCGAATGGAAAAATCGTTGTATTTGTAATAAGTAATCAGCTTCGCCGAATTAGGCACAATTCCCATTGCAGCTGCCGCAATAAGGACGGCTGTTGCGATAAAAAATTCTTTTAACTTTTTTTCTTTTAGGTGAAAGTAGAATTGGATGATGCCTAAAATAATCAGTGATAAAAGGAAGTAGTACATCATCTGAATGTGTGCCATGCTAATCTGTATGGCTAGAAAAAAGGCGGTTAGAACAAATCCCCATAAATACTTTTTACGGAAGGAGAGCAGGATTCCGGCCAGTGTTGGGGGAATCATGGCCAGGGTATCCACCTTCATATAATGCCCTGCCATAATAATGATGATGTAATAGGTAGATAAAGAAAAGGCAATGGCCCCTCCGGCTGATATATAAGGTTTTACTCCCAGGGTCAGCAAAAGAATGTAAAAGCCCAGCATGTACCATAAAATGGATGAAACCTCACGCGGGATACCTAATTTCCGGGGCAAAGAATAAAGAGCATTTAGTTGATAAGCCCCATTGAATTTAGAGAAAATAAGATCGGGCATACCACTAAAAATGGAACCATTCCAAAGTGCCGTTTCATCTTCGAAATGCTGAAAATCCTTTTTCTCGCGTGCAGAACCAAAGCTTCCGATAACGTCTTCGCCCTGGAGTGATTTTCCTTCCCAGGCCGGGTAAAAATACGTTGATGCAACAATAATAAAAGTAGCTACACTTACAATATGGGGTAAAATCTGTTTCAGGAATGGTTTCATAATCTGTTGTATTGAAGATGTATGGTAAACTAATTCTTTTCCAGGTACTGGAATAACTCATTGATACCCATTTCCAGGTCAGTTTTTAAGACCAAACCTGCATCGGTTATCGCCGAGTTAATGATTGTATATTTTGGATTTGTTATTTTTTTGCTTAAGTCAAATTCAACATCGTTTGTATCTAAAATTGGAATTTCAGAATGATAACGCTGATGATATATCTTTCGGACTGTTTTTGCCAGTTCGAGAATGGTGTAGGTATTTCCGGATGAAATATTAAACAGCTTTGTGTTTAACGATGTGTTTTCCACCAGTACTTTTACCGCGGCAGCAACATCGCTGACATGGATAAAATCGCGTTGCGGTGATCCATCCGAAAGCAGTTTAATCTTTCTTTCCCGGTAGGCAGTCCGGCAAAGATCGTTTACTACCAGCCACCAACAGTTGTTTTGTTTAAAAACGGGTGCACCAAAGCTATTCGACAGTCTGATATTGATTCCGTCAACACCTGAAATGGTATTGTAAAGATTTACAATTTGCTCCGATTGAAGATGGGTAAGTCCGTAACTATTCACCGGTTTAGGCGGGTAAGCTTCACTGATCTCAACACAAGGGATCCTTCCATACACTTGCTGAGTAGAGAAGTAAATAAACTTTTTTAAACCTTTATCTGCAAACTTTTTTAAGAGGTTCCAGGTGGGTAAAACATTTACTTTTAGTACCCGTCCGGGATCTTTTTCAGAATCGAAGTGATTCAGCGATACCAAGTGTATAATGGTATCGAAAGCATAGCTTTCAAGGGTCTCAAAGCAAGACTGTTGGGTGATGTCGCCACGTATAATCTTAACCCCTTGTTCCGTCCACTTTTTTAATTCGTCGAAATATTCAAAACACAAGGCACGTACATCATGCCCCGATTTACAAAGCAGTTCGGTAATGTGTGAGCCCAGATAGCCATTGGCACCGGTAATTAGTATTTTTTGTTTACCACTCATGGGCTATTTCATGTAATTCCTTTCGTCCAACTTCGTTTGGGTTGTGTTCAATACTGGCAATATTGCATACCAGGTTTAATTCTTCACCTATTCCCATAAAACCAAACCACAGTCCGGGTTGAATGGTTAAGCGGCAATAGTTCTCTTTTGAAAGAATGGTTTCAAAGGTGGTGTCCGGATTTTGGGTATTCAAATCTTTCACAACAAACTTAACCGCCCCGGCCGGAACAATGAGGTTCAATACCATTTTGCGGTGGCATTTCCAGGCTTTTATTTCGTTTTTGATAACGGTTGAAAAATAGGCTTCACCAAAACCGGAGAAAGTAGCCTCACTTCTTTTCATTCCGTGCAGGATATCACCTTTTTCGTGTTCAATCCGTTTTAAGGGCGTTAATGTTATTCCTGCTATTTTGTCCATGCCAGGTTCTTTTTCTCGGCTATCGTTTTATACTTTTCAATCTGATCGAGCGTGTATTTTTTTATATCTGTTTCGGGTTTATGATAGAAATTGTAATACCACTTACTGGTAAATTCGAGGCATTCCGATGCGCTTAATGTAGCTGCCCATTTTAGGTAATACAAGGCTTTATCGCAATTTAGTTTTAGCAGGCCTGCTTCGTGGAAATCCGAATTTTCGTTAACGGTATAAGCATCTTCTTTTGCATTGAAATCCCAGTAATCGCTTAATTCGTGCAGGATTTCTTCTACAGTTAATGATATTTCAGATGCCGGTCCGAAATTAAAACTTTCGCCGTTTTGTTTTTCCCCGAACCACAAATTTTCGGCAATACGGAGGTATCCGCTTAATGGTTCCAATACGTGTTGCCACGGGCGGGTGGCTCTTGGGCTTCTTATTTCTACTGATTGTTTTTTGCTCCAGGCTTTCATACAATCGGGAACAATACGGCTGGCTGCCCAGTCTCCGCCACCAATCACATTTCCTGCCCTTACAGAAGACATTCGGATGTTAGGTTTGTTTTTAATAAACGAATGAAAATAGGCATGGATCACATTCTCTGCCGCTCCTTTTGATGCGCTGTAGATGTCTTTCCCTCCTAAATGATCGGTTTCTTTATAACCCCAAACCCATTCAACATTTTCATAACATTTATCGCTGGTAATAAATATTGCCACGCATTTATGCTCAACAGTGCGAAGTGCGTCCAGTACGTTTGCTGTTCCAATAACATTGGTTTGCAAGGTTTCTAAAGGATCTTCATACGAAGTTTTAACGATAGGTTGCGCTGCCAGGTGAAAGATAAAATCCGGTTTCTCAGTTTGAATAACCTCAGATAATTTGTCTGCGTCCTGTACATTGGCAAAGTATTGTTTAATTTCCTTTTCCAGGTGAAGCTCCTCAAACATCGATGGATGGGTGGGAATGTCTTTTGAATAACCAACAATATTTGCTCCCAGTTTGAGTAACCATGCAGTTAACCAGCTTCCTTTAAAACCGGTATTGCCGGTAATTAAAACTTTTTTGGAAGCAAAAATTCCTGAAAAACTTTTGTCTGTTATTTCCATCTGATCCAGGGTGCTTTTTGGGTCCTTACTAAATTATCAAGGTAGTTACGTTCGCGGATGTTATCCATAGGCTGCCAGAAACCATCGTGTTTGAAAGCTTTTAGCTGTTTGTCTTTTACAATCTCCTGCAATGGGCCAAATTCGAAATCACAATTTTCATCAGTACTCAGATAATCGAGCATTTCTTTCTTAAAAACAAAGAATCCCCCGTTAATGTATCCGGTGTGCATTTGTGGCTTTTCGTCAAAGTTGGTAACAATGTCATCGTCTATTACCATTTCCCCAAAACGAGAGGGGGGATGGACAGCGGTAACTGTTCCCATTGCATTGTGTGAATGATGAAACTCCACTAATTTTGAAATATCAATGTCGCTAACACCATCTCCGTATGTTAAATGAAAGGAATCTGATTTTATATATTTCTCCAGACGTTTTATCCTTCCGCCTTTTAAGGTTTCCAGCCCGGTGTCAACAAAAGTAATGTCCCAATCGGTATCATCCGGTTTATTAAAAAATTTGGGTGGAATCTCCGGATTGAGGTTTAAACTAAAGTCGCTTTGGGAAATCCTGAAGTTATAAAAATACTCTTTTATGTACGAAGCCTTGTAGCCAAGTGCCAGAATGAATCGCTTATAACCAAACGAGCTGTATGTTTTCATGATGTGCCACAGTATTGGCATATCGCCAATTTCAACCATGGGTTTTGGTTTTAACACGGTTTCTTCACTCAGTCGCGACCCTTTCCCTCCACATAAAATAATTACATCCATAAGTTATAATTTTGAGTAACCATATTTGTCAAAAAAAGCACTCTTCCCCAATACATATCTTGTACCTACCGATTTTAAAAATCCGGAACCGTATGCACAAAATTGAACAAAACTGGTGACTATTGAAAGCAATGCAATGTTTATCTTTTTTGTTTTGATTCCTGCATCAATAAAAATCAACGAATAGTGCAATCCCAAAGGTATTATAAAAGCGGGATGAATAAAAACGGCCATTAGCACAAGCATAAATACGCCTAAAGTATAAATGGATGGTAGCAGAAAAACCGGGCTGAAAGTGTCGGGGAATAAAAGTGTAATCGGGTAGCGGACAAAGCCAAAACTTGAGATTTGTTTAAAATATTTTTTAATCGAAATTTTTCTTTTATGATAAACAAATGCTTCATGAATCAGATGCGCCTGATAGCCGCATCGTTGAATATTAATACTAAAGATAATATCTTCTCCGGGTTGAATAACGGTTGGGAACCCCCCTGTTTTTTCATAAACTTCTTTGGCGATACCCATATTAAAGCTTCGCGGATGGTATTTCCCAACTTTCTTTTTTCCACCGCGAATACCTCCGGTTGTAAAAACCGATGTCATGGAGTAATTAATTGCTTTTTGCAAGTTCGAGAACGATTGGTGATCTCTATCCGGACCACCCCACGCCTTTATATTGTTTTTGGTAATTTCTTTTCGAACAATGTTAAAGTAATCACCCGGAATTATACAATCCGAATCAAAAAACACAAAGTAGTCTCCTTTGGCAACTGACATTCCATAGTTTCTTCTGTAACTGACAGATGTATTTTCGATGAAGAAATATTTAATGTCGAGTTTGTCCTGATACTTAGTAATTACGTCTTTACTGCTGTCTTTTTTCCCATCCTCAACCAGGATAATTTCAAAATTCTGATAATCCTGTTCTAAAAGGCTCGAAAGAAATTCCTCTGTTTCTCTGGAGCATTGATATATAGGTGTAATGATGGAGAAAAACATGTTGTATTATTCCGAATTAGAATTGTTATTGAGCTGATCTGTTGCCAGGTCTTTATTAAATTGCAATAAATAAGTTTCCGGTTTTTTTGTTTGGCTTACTTTTTTGAATAGCCCCGGATTTTTTTGGATAGCAGGATATAAATATCTTGCCGTTGAGCTATAGCCCAGTTGGTCTAAAACAACATAGTCAACGTTTTTATTTATCATGTCTGATATGACTTTCTTGTCATCCGGGCTCCAGGCATAATTACAAACAAAAGTTTCGGAGAAATAATGAAACATGCCTGGTTTGCGGTTACAAACCATTAGTTGGTCATTATTGGCTTGTTTTACACTTTCCGCAATGTTAAAAAAGTTTTGGTAAGCTGCCGGATAACCTCTTTCTGCTTTTAAATTCATCTCCTTGAGTTTCGGAAAAGAAAGAAAGCCAATTAGCAGTATCGCAATCGGAATATTTGTTACGAGTTTTGGATGATTTTTTAAAAACTGTGATGCTAACTCGTAAATACCATAGAAAAAACAATAGGCAATAAAAGGTGCCAGCGGCCACACATATCTTGAGCCGTTTCCGGAGTGCCATACCAGAAAAACAAATATGTTACCCAACAAGTACAAAAGGAGAAAATAGTTTAGCTTTTTAATCCTCCAGGCTCCGTAAAATGTAAGAAACAAGGTAATGATACCAGCTACTACAACAAGGGATTTTGAGTGTTCATTAAAGTTTACAAAAGGGAATAAAACTTCGTTGAAACCCTTTAAAACAGTATCGTGGAAGTTAACTAACATTTTGTCGAAAAAATCGCCGAAGGAACTTAACTGGCCTTCTTCCGGTCTCCATGGATTTACGGCCATAATCGAGCCCATGTAACGGCCTTTTATATTGTGAATGTTATTTCGAATAATCCAGGGGAGATAAAGGATTATAAAGCCAAAGGAGAAAACCAATGCTCCTTTCCATTTCCTTTGAATCAGTGCATACAAGATAAAAGCTCCTGACAAAACAATTCCTATACTTCTGAAATAGTAAGTAATTACTGCTGTAACAGTGATGAAAATAAGTTCTTTGCTGAGTTTATTCTCCTGGCTGTTATTGAAGTATTTTACAACAAAGTAAAAACCAAGTGATGAAAAGAACAGGTATGGCATTTCCGACATTACGATTGTTGACCACTGCAGAAGTCCGGTATTCACTAAAAGTATAGCGCTCACCGAGAATGTCAGAAATTTATTTTTTGTTATTGACTCAAAGGCTTTGCCAAGCAATATTATGCTTCCAACGAAAAACAGGCCATTAAGGATTTTAAAAATCACCACATTTTTACCGACAAAAAACATGGAAATTGCTAACAGCATTGAATACCCCGGAGGGTAATGGTTGGTTGGGATATACTCGGGTGTGTATGGAGACCGGTACCCATGCCCGTCTAATATAGACTTCGCATAATTTATGTAATCAAAATTATCTCCATTAAGATCAAGATGGCTGTTAAATATAAATTTATACGCCACAAAAAAAATCAGCAGTAAGAGAAAGGGATAAATTTTCTGAATATTATATTCTTTCTTTTGTGTTGTATTTTTTTTGTTCTTCATCTTATTGTTTTGGGTTAAGTTAAAATTTTATAGTTGATTATTTTCCATTTATGTAATCTGAAGAGTAGGGAAACCTTTAAAACACCAAGGCCATATATTGCACTTCTTTTAAGGTTGATTGATGAGGCTTCCTCGAAATATTTGGTTGGGCATGTAATTTCTGCTATTTCATTTCCCTTTGCAATTATTTGTGCAAGCATTTGATTATCAAAAATGAAATCATCAGAATTCTCATTGTAATTAATCTCGTTTAAAACACTTGCCGTGAATCCTCTGTAACCTGTGTGGTATTCAGATAGTTTTTGGTTAAGCAAAATGTTCTGAATAAATGTGAGTCCCCGGTTTGCAACGTATTTAATTAGTGGCATTCCTCCCTTGCGTGCTCCAATTCCTAGAATTCTGGAACCTAAAACAACAGGATATACATCGTTGGCCATTAAATAACACATGGAATGTAGGAGCTTAGGAGTATATTGATAATCGGGATGGAGCATAATAACGATATCAGCACCAATTTCTAACGCTTTGTTATAGCATGATTTTTGGTTTCCTCCATAACCAGTATTTTTTTCATGTGTGATAATGTGGTTGATTCCCAGCTTATTGGCTAATTTTACCGTGTTGTCACTGCTAAAGTCATCGGTAAGTATTACTTCATCTACAATGTCAAAAGGGATCTCATTATAGGTCTTCTCAAGTGTTTGTTCAGCATTGTAGGCTGGCATTATCACTACAATTTTCTTATTGTATATCATAGGATTAGTTTGTTGTATTTTTTAGGTTCTTTTAATTTCTTACAAGTTCCCAAACAACGTTTTCATACTAACCTGTTTGCCAATAATTTTTCCGAGGTCGGCAATGGCAACCCGTTCCTGTTCCATGGTATCGCGGTAACGGATGGTAACGGTGTTGTCTTCCGCTGTTTGATGATCGACGGTTACACAGAACGGTGTCCCGATGGCATCCTGACGGCGGTAGCGTTTCCCGATCGAGTCTTTTTCATCGTACTGACAGTTGAAATCAAATTTCAGTTCGTCAATAATTTCGCGGGCTTTTTCAGGCAGGCCGTCTTTTTTAACCAGCGGCAGTACAGCGAGTTTTACCGGAGCCAATACCGGTGGCAATTTAAGTACCACACGTGTGTCTTTTTCGAGTTGTTCTTCGCAGTAACTTGCCGAAATTACCTGCAAAAACATACGGTCAACCCCGATGGATGTTTCCACTACGTAAGGAACATACGACTCATTTAGTTCCGGATCAAAATAGCGAATTTTTTTGCCTGAATATTTTTCGTGTTGCGACAAATCAAAATCGGTGCGCGAATGGATTCCCTCTACTTCTTTAAAGCCAAAGGGGAATTTATATTCCACATCCACCGCAGCATTGGCATAGTGCGCCAGTTTCTCGTGCTCGTGAAAACGGTAATTCTCGTCGCCAAAACCCAGTGCACGGTGCCACTTCATACGTGTTTCTTTCCATTTCTCAAACCAGTCGAGTTCGCTGCCCGGACGTACAAAAAACTGCATCTCCATTTGTACAAATTCGCGCATGCGGAAAATAAACTGACGGGCTACAATTTCGTTTCGAAAAGCTTTTCCGATCTGGGCAATTCCAAACGGTATTTTCATACGGCCGGTTTTCTGCACGTTCAGGTAATTCACAAAAATTCCCTGTGCCGTTTCGGGGCGGAGGTAAACTTTCAAAGCTCCGTCGGCCGTCGATCCCATTTCAGTGGCAAACATCAGGTTAAACTGACGGACATCGGTCCAGTTGCGGGAGCCGGAAATTGGGCAAACAATGCCTTCGTCTTCAATGATCTGCTTTAATTCTGCCAGATCGTTATCGTTTAATGCGTTTGAAAAACGTGTATGCAGTGTATCCCATTTTTCCTGGTTTGCCAGAACCCGCGGGTTGGTTTCGCGAAACTGTTTTTCATCAAAAGCGTCACCAAAACGTAAGGCTGCTTTGGCTACTTCCTTGTTCATTTTTTCCTCGTACTTGGCCAGTTGGTCTTCAATAAGCACATCGGCACGGTAGCGTTTTTTCGAGTCTTTGTTGTCGATTAGCGGATCGTTAAAAGCATCAACGTGGCCCGAAGCTTTCCAAATGGTAGGGTGCATAAAAATGGCAGAGTCAATTCCCACAACATTTTCGTGTAAGAGAACCATGCTGTCCCACCAGTATTTTTTGATGTTGTTTTTTAGCTCAACGCCGTATTGCCCATAGTCGTACACTGCTCCCAGCCCATCGTAAATTTCGCTCGATTGAAATACATAACCGTATTCTTTGCAGTGCGCAACCAGTTTCTTGAAAATATCTTCCTGTGCCATATTTTATTAGTATTCTGAATAGAAGCACAAATGTAAACGAAAATTTTTATTTAGCTGCGAGCTGTGTGCCACAAGCTTCATGCTTTTGTTGTTCAAAGTTGAATATTGGCGGTTGAGAGTTGGTTGTTGGGTATTTTGAAGTTATTCAACGTGCTTCGGTTTTGCGACAGATATTTCGGGGAGGGCACCGGGAGTAAAAATTCCAGAGAAGTATGTCATTCCGCAGCGTAGCAAGGAATCTTTTCGTTTTTCCCGGACAGTAGTGATAATTTATATGCAGATCGGAATTGGATATTTTCAGCGAGAAAGCATTTAAACATCAGAGCATTCCCACCTTCTAATAATCTAATCTTCTAATATTCCAATTACTCGTCCACTTCCTCAAAATCGATGTATTCCTCGTCGCGATTGTTATTTTTTTTGTGTTGGCTGGGTTGTCCTTCAATGGTTACTTCTCCCTCGGTGCGGCGCGGACGTTGCTGACTGCGTTGCTGATCCTGCATTTTCTGTTGCATATTTTTTACGCCTTTGTCAATAAGCAAAGGAAGGATATAGCGCGAAACAATCCTGATCGCAAAGTATATCAGCACGATGATTAACAAGGTTCGGAGAAAATTCACCAGAAATAGTGTTACAAATAAGGTCATTCTCTTTTCTAATTTTGGAAGGTGGAAAATAAAAAATTCACACCAAACGACAAATTTAAGCTTTTTGCGGAGGATGGTTTTACAAGTCCGGTAATATTATTTGTACTCAGAAAGTATTGGGCACGCCGGCCGGTGTAACTGGCGCCCAACCCCGGGAGTATTTTTTTTGTTTTGTACAGACTTACGGTTCCGGCCAGGTTCCAACGCTCACCCAATTGGGTGTGGTAAAAACCAGTAAGGTAATTGTATGATTTGCCGGGATAGCTGGTGTATTGATTGGAAATGCCCACCTCCGATTTTTTATTCAACTTTGTTTTTAACCCTGTAATTATTTTTACCGGAAGCTGCTGTGTTACTCTTTTTGAAACCGGCTGCGCACTTACAATAAATGGAATCCGGTCGGAAAAAGCCTGGAGTGCCAGTTTGGGTTCAATGTAATTAGTTGGCGACTCAGGATTGTTGGATTGGTAGAGTTCTTCCTGACTATAGCGGATGGGAGCAAAAAATTCCATGTCGTAGGTACGGTGCTTAAAACCCAGGTATCCCAAATCGATTAGCGAAACAGCCAGTTCTGTTTCTTTGTTGAGCTGGTAGGTAATCCCCAGGTCGATGGCCGGGCTCAGGTTGTGAAAGTTGAAAAAGTAATCTCCCGGTTTTGGGTTGGGGCGTGTGTAGGTCGCCTGTTCCTGTGGGTTGTAAGTTACGTCAATGGGTCCGGCTATGGTGTATGTCCCTTTCGGAGAAACCACCAGTTGCTGTTTTTCATTATCGGTTTCAACATCAATATACATTTCAGGAATATGGTAATAAAAACGTGCAAATAACAGTTTGGGACGGATACCAATGGTTAGCCCGTCCCATATTTCGGCGGAGTAAGCCAATGCAACTTCGCGGTAATGAAAGGTTTTAAAAGATAAGGGGCCAAATTCTTCTTTTTCCCGGCCATAATACGGGAGGATTCCCAGGTCGATAAAATGTAAAATGTGGTGGTCGAAGTTGGTCGTTGCCACGGTTTTTTCTGAAACGGAGAAAGTAAAGTTTTGTGTTCCCTGCTTTTTGCTGAGGTAAAAAAGGGGGATACATGCAGTCGGGAAGGCATCTCCCGGTTTTCCCAGTTCATTGTAAAAACGGTTGAAGCTGTATGAGAAGTGTTTTGCAAAAACATAATCGGGGGCAAAATTGGCTTTCCAGTCGAAAGTAAAGCCCGAGAGAAAAGGTAGCCCGATTACAAGACGGTCGTCTTCGTTTTGAAAGGCCGGATTGGCATTGCCCGACTGGCTGACACTTCGGATAAACTGAAGCGCATTTCCATCCTGCGCCCACGAAGGAAAGTATCCTGCTAAAAGAACGATGAATAGGAAGAGTATTCTTTTTTGCGCGTTGTTCATTTTGTTTAATATGCAAGCACAAAATAAGTTATAATCTTTAAAACGGAAGCTGTGGAAACAAAAAAAGGCGGATGGCCGCCTTTCGATTTATTTTTCTGAACATTATCGTTGATGAACATCGCCACCGCTTGATTCGTCAATGTCTTTTGTGCCGGGACTTCCGTAGTAAACAATATCGGCGCCGCTGCTGGCCCTGGCGTGTATCTCTTCTGTTACCGTGAGGCTGATGTCTGATCCGCTGCTGGCTTTGGCGCTGCAAAAAGCCGATTCCAGGTCGCGTGCATTAATATCGCTTCCGCTGCTGGCTTCTACATCCAGGTATTTTACTTTTCCGCTAAGCCGTGCATCGGAACCACTGCTTGTATCAATGGAGAATTTTTTAATATGTAACGATAGCTTTACATCGGCGCCACTACTGACTTTTACGTTCAGTTCATCGCCTTCGAGTGTATCTTCGGTTTCCACGTCGGAACCGGAAGATGCGTCGAGTTTTACCAGTTCTTTTACGGTCACATAGGCTTTTCGGCTGGTATTCCCTCCCCAGTTAAACCAACTGTTATTTTGTTTCATGTAAATACGTAGCGTTCCGTTTTCAACTTCGGTTTTAATATCGTCGATAATGTCGTCGTCAGCTACAATCTTTACCGATTCTTCATTTCCCATCGAAATATAAAGATCAATTCCGGTGGAGACTTTAATGGCATTGAAGTTTCTGACTTTTCTGTTTTGTGTTTCGTTGCCTGCTAAAACGGTTCCCACTCCTGCAAAAGCAAGCATAATCAGGATTAATAATGTTTTTGGTGTTTTCATAGAATTAAAATTGTTTGTTTCTGTAATGACGCCGGGGTAATCAGAAAGTTACACCTTGTCTAATTTTTTGTCACATTTCCGCCTGATGATTTACTGATGTTGGTTTCCGATGGATTGCCGGTATTACAAATATTTCCTCCGCTACTGGCTTTTGCGGTCAAACTGTTTTCGGCCGAAGTCCATATATTGGCACCGCTGCTTACTTTTACTTCTGCTTTTTTACACTTCAGGTCGCCAGCTTTTATATTGGATCCCGAGCTGGCTTTCGCACCAATAAAATTCGCTTTTCCGTCAAGAAAAATGTTCGATCCGGCCGAGGCAGAAGCCTGTACATTGCCGGCTTCGAGCGTAAGTTTTATATTGGCGCCCGCCGAAGCACTAATATCAATGTCGTTTACTTCCAGCGTATTTTCAGAAAAGACATTACTGCCTGAACCTGATTTCAGGGCTTCAAGGCGGGGCAAACTTACATACACCGCTTTTGCTTTTGCATTTCTGATGTTTGCATTGCTTCTGATCATCAATACATCGCCATCCAGTTCCGTTTCAATGTATTCAAGCAGATTTTCGTCGGCTTTTACCACTACTTTATAAGTGTCGCTCATGGTAATATATACATTCATGCCGCGACTGGCTTTTATCGCGTCAAAATCACTTAGCTGACGATTGTCTTCAACTACATTCCCGTTTCCTTTTACCGAAGGGGAGAATACGCAGGCATTCATTGTTGTAGCAATGATGATGAGGCTTAAAGCGACAATTTTTAATTTCATAGTAATTGTTTTTTATTTGTTTGGCTTATTTCGAAGTTGGTTAAAGTTAGGGGGAACAATTTGGGTACAGCGAATTAAATCGATGAACACATGTATTTTGTCGGTAAACTTTCGAAGTTGCGGGAATTGTACCTGGATTTTCAAACAACAAAAAAGGCTGACTAAATAGAGCCAACCTTTTTTATAAATTTCTTACGGGCAGATTTATCCTGCATGCGGGCGCGGTGCCCTTTTCCCTCTGAACCGATCTCCGCGATTGTCCATCATGTGGCCTTTCATGGCATCAAATTTTAGCAATTGCTCTTCAGTAAGCAACGAGCGAATTTGCTGATGTTGTTTGGCCATAATTTTTACCATGTTGCTTTTTATCTCCGAAATCTTGTCGATGTTTTTGTAAATAGCATCCAGGTCAGCTTTTTCGGCAGTGGTTAATGACTGCTGGCGGGCTTCCAGTTCCCCCAACTCGCTGCGAAGCGGTTTTACCTGTTTTGCCGTTTCCAAACGGATGGTTTTCATTTGCTCTTTTTGTTCTTCAGTAAAAAAATGATCCACACGTTCTGCAAACCGCTCGTGACGGGGCATTACCGACTCGCGTTGTTCACGATCTACTTTTTTTGTTTCGGGTTTTTGTGCAATTGCCATTGAAGTTACGGCAAGTACAGCTACCAATGTTAATGTTAAGAATTTGATCTTCATAGCCTTAAATTTTAATGTAATTGAATTCAACCGTTTGGACAGGCAATAACAATTTCGGTTTAATGGGCACACTGTAAATTATTTCCTGAGTTTTATCCGGATTTGGGCTAAATAGTTGAACAATAGTGCATATTGGCGTTTTTGGAAGAGAGCAAGACAAGGGGCTTTTAATATAAATTAACGTAACAGAAATCGGATTTGGTTAACTTATTTGAGGTAAGAATTGTTACTTTTGACGTTCAATATTGAGTGGTAACTCAAATTATTTCAGAAAGGAAAGAATGATGAAGAAGAAAATTTGGATAGGAGTAATGCTGGTTGTGGTAATGGGAGCCATGGTTTTAGGTTTCAACCGCGACGAGAAAAATTTTGAAATTGCGAAGAACCTCGATATCTATCATACCCTTTTTAGGGAACTGAACATGTTTTATGTGGATGATATTGACCCAAACAAGCTGGTAAAAACCAGTATTGATGATATGCTTCAGTCGCTGGATCCTTATACGAATTATATTTCGGAAGACCAGATTGAGGATTTTCGTTTTATGACTACCGGAGAATATGCCGGAATTGGAGCACTGATTGGTTTGCAAAATGGCAAAATTGTGATTTCGGAACCTTACGAAGGATTTCCGGCACAAAAATCGGGATTGAAAGCGGGTGATGTTATTCTGGAAGTGTCGGGGAAAGACACCAAAGATATGAACACCGAAGATGTAAGTAACCTGTTAAAAGGGCCAGCCAATCAGCCGGTGACAATAAAGTTGCAGCGCCCCGGCCAAAAAAAGCCATTTACGGTTGACGTAGTGCGCGAAAAAATTTCGATCGATGCCGTGCCGTATTACGGAATGCTGGATGATCACACCGGCTACATCCGACTTACTCAGTTTACGGCCAATTGCAGTAAAGACGTGCAGAAAGCATTTTTGGAGCTGAAGAAAAATAATCCGGATGCACTGGTTCTTGATCTTCGCGGAAACCCTGGAGGATTGCTGATGGAAGCCGTAAACATTGTCAACTTTTTTGTACCGAAAGGCGAAGAAATTGTAAGTACACGCGGTAAAGTAAAACAGTGGGACAAAACCTACACCGCTACTTCTGCTCCGCTCGACACTACCATGAAAATTGCCGTTCTAGTGAACCGGGGGTCGGCTTCGGCATCGGAAATTGTTGCCGGTGCTATTCAGGACCTGGATCGAGGTATTGTTGTGGGTACCCGCACTTTTGGGAAAGGATTGGTACAAACTACCCGCGATTTGAGCTATAATACAAAACTGAAAGTTACAACAGCCAAATATTACATCCCGAGTGGCCGTTGTATTCAGGCACTCGATTATTCGCACCGCAACGAAGATGGAAGCGTGGGACATATTCCCGATTCGCTGATTACCGAATTCAGTACCAAACACGGGCGAAAAGTATTTGACGGCGGTGGTGTGGTACCTGACATGAAAATTGAAGCTGACCAGCTAAGTACGCTTGCAATTGAGCTGGTAACCAGTTTTAATGTTTTTGACTTTGCAACCAAGTACTCGAATGAGAATGCCACCATTCCGCAACCTGAAGATTTTGTGATAACCGACGATATCTACAATCAGTTTGTGGACTTTGTTAAAAACAATAATTTTAAATACGATTCTGAATCGCAGGAAGAATTGAAAACACTACTGGAAACTGCCAAAAAGGAAAAATATTACGGCTTGGCAGAATCTGAGTTTGCGGCACTGCAAGCGAAACTGGAACCAAACCTGGATAAAGATTTAAAAGAATTCAGGGATGAAATCAGTGAGTTGCTTGAAGATGAGATCGTTTCGCGTTATTACTATCAGAAAGGTGCAATTCGTGCAGCCATTAACGATGATGACGGAATAAAAAAGGCAGTGGAAGCCTTGCATTCAGAAACAGCTTATACGGCATACTTTAAACCGGGAACGGTTATTAACCTGAATTAATCTTCAGTAATTTTTAAAGAATAAAGAGGCTGTCCCAAAAGGGCGGCCTCTTGTTTTAGGCAGCCAGATGTAAATTTGTATGCAATTTGATTTTTGGATGTTTTTTGGATTGTGATAAGCTGGGTGATTGCATAATAATGAGA
>JBKEDN010000094.1:0-7303 GCA_047975435.1 Draconibacterium sp.
ACGATAAATAGTAGCATCAAAACAGTTGACGTATATATTATGATTTTGAGGACCGGATATTCCCATGCCCAAAACATGGTTAAAAAAGTTATTAAGCAAACCAACATGATAAACAGAATCACGGAAGTATGATTCTTTAAAACCCGTGTACTGAGTAATCTTTTCCCTTTTTGGTTGAGCAGGTACAATAACCTTCCTGTTTTCTGAATAATAACTTCCATCTTCAATGACTTTTTTGAGTAAAAACTGGTTTATTTTTTCTGTTTTCAACAGCATAGAAAATCAGGAAGCTGAAATAACCTAATAAGACAGATGAAACCAAGTGGAAACAGTTGTAGTGGCAGCCTTTGGCGTTGTTTGGATGGTATTGGACTTCAAAATGTTGGATAACATTAAAAATCCATCTATTATGTGGCGATATGTAATGATATGTATTAGACAGATTTGTTGTACCTATGTTGTACCCACCCTGAAATTATGAAGGCACCTCCATCGCTGAAAGTGCCTTTTTTATTGAGGTCGGCCTGCAGGGATTCGAACCCTGGACCCGCTGATTAAGAGTCAGCTGCTCTGCCAACTGAGCTACAGGCCGTGAAGCGTTAAAGGTACTCTGAAATATAAACTATACAAAAACAAAATTCACATTTTTACGATCACCGGAAGAGACAGTGCACTTTCATTATTTAGTCTGTCGAGTACGGAAATACGTACTTCATACTTTTTCTTTTTGCGGTTCACCCGGTCGAATTTTATCTCTTTTCCTTTTTCTATTCTGAACATATTGCGGCTATCTTCCTGATCGAAATTCTTTCCGAGCTCATTTCGATACACAACAAACTGCCAGGCCCTGTCCATTTCTCCGGTGGGTGGTTCACCAACCTCCCATTTTACTTTTCGGCCCGATTTTTTTATTTGTGTTACCGGTTGAGGTGGCCTTGCATCCAACCAAGGCATTGGCGGTACAATTGCCGGATGTTTGTAAAAATCCTGCCGTAAACTATCCTGAAACCCCAGCAGGTTTTTATTGAAACTCTTTGAGCTAAAATAAGCTTCCCCTCCCAACTCAGGAATGGAATGAATCAGCCGAAGCTGCCTGGGCAACTGGTCGGGTTCGCGCCATTGCGCAGTATTTGACTCCGGATCGATACGATATGGCGCCAACCCGATATACATCGCTCTGTTATAGGCATGCTCTTTCCACCAGTGGGCAAGTATTTCAAAATCGGCTGCTGCCATTCCTATGTACCAGTACAACTGGGGAAGGCAATAGTCGATCCAGCCTTCTTCCTGCCATTTAATAATGTTTGCATATAACCCGTCGTAATTGCTTGTTCCGGCTTTTGTTTCCGATCCGCGCGGGTCGTCGGCAATGTTACGCCACACTCCAAACGGACTGATGCCAAACTTTACCCAGGGCTTAACAGCCTTGATCGTATCATTCAGCATCTCAATGGTAATGTCAACATTTTCTCTTCGCCAGTCGGTAATGTTTTCGGCAGAAAATCCTCTGTTATAAAACTGAAAAGAAGTTGTGTCCGGAAATGCGTCTTTGGTTGGATAGGGATAAAAATAATCATCCATATGAATCGCATCAACATCGTAACGCATCACAATGTCTTTTACAACACCCGCGATAAATTTACGCACTGCCGGAATTCCCGGATCAAAATACAATTTGTTACCGTATTCAATTACCCACTCGGAGTGTTTGAAAACGATATGACTGGCAGATAGCTCTTCCTTAGCACTTTGTGCAATCCGGTAAGGATTTAACCAGGCATGCAATTCCATTCCCCTTTTATGGCACTCGCTGATCCAGAATTCAAGGGGATCGTAATACGGTTCGGGCGCTTGCCCCTGTGTTCCCTGTAAATATCTCGACCATGGCTCTAATTCGGAAGAATACAATGCATCGGCGGCGGGCCGTATTTGCAAAATAATTGCATTCATCCCTTGCTGTTTGTGCATATTCAGAATACGTATAGCCTCTGCCTTTTGTGTCTGAACATCCAGCCCGGGCTTTGATGGCCAGTCGATATTAGAGACCGTTGCCACCCACACTGCCCTGAATTCGTGTTTGGGCTGGGCAGACGAAATTATTATGCTTAAAAAAATAAAAATGAAAGTGAGCAAATACTTGTTCATAGTCGTTTTTAGAATGTTTTCAGCAAATGTAATGATTCCCGCAATTTTAAATTAACATCTGATTATACCTTCGTTCATTCATCTGCCAAAAAAAATTCTATCTTTGCAGCAGGAAAGTAAACAAAACAAGAAAATATTTAAGACAATCCGGGTTTACTATTCTGGTAAATCCGTGGTTTATTAGGTTTAGTTGGTTTAGGTTAAAAAGGCTGTCAGTAGGGCAGCCTTTTCTTTTTTACTTTTCGAAGTTAAAAACCAGCAGGCACAAAAAAAGCCGGCAATCTTAACGACTCCCGGCTTTACTAGACCAATAACATTTTCTAACCTATTTTTCTATACTGTACGTATATTCGTTATTTAATGAGCTTAATACAACCTGGTATTTACCTCTTGCAAGTGCAGAAAGATCGTATCCGTTTACCATGTTGAATTCTTTTCCCAACTTCGATTCGTAAACCAAGCCATTGCTGTCGTAAATATTCAGGCTCATGTTTTCGCCATCGAAATTTAAATAAGAAAGTTTCAATACATCGTCAGCGTAAGCAAAATAAGGATCGAAACGCATTTTTGACTCTCCTACGGAGATTCCGTTAGAAGCAACTTCAAAATCCTTTGACAAACGGGTATCGTTTACTTTCAGATTCATACTATATTTACCATTAGCCAATTGAGAAAAATCAAATACTTTCTGGTAAGTGTTTAATGGCTTTGCTGATTGTTTATAGTAAACCAGGTCACCATTTTCAGCGACAATACTTAACTCAAACTTTGCAACTTTGTTGTTTAAGATCGAAACAACGGCTCTGTCAGGAGTTAAGGGGACAACGTTCATTTTTGGTTTTTCAACCGCAGTTGCAACTGCTACAATTGCTACTGCCAATACTGTAGATAAAAATTTAATTGTTTTCATAACCATTCAATTTTAAGTTTTTCAATGAATGACGATACAAACATATATGTTTTTCAGCATAAATGTTGTAAAACATGTTGACATTGGCCGAAACTAAACGTAAAATTAACAAAAGACAAAAAGGTAATTTTTCCAGAAGTGCGCTAAAAGCCTTATATAACAGGCTTTATGTGAATTAAACGCATAGCGTTTATCAAATATCATGCCATTAAACAATCATTTCTGTTAAATAATTTTTACCATGAACCCCAACAATTTCATTCTCCATCTTCCAGCTTATTTCATTTTCATAGTGAAAGTTGAAAAGGAACTTGAATTAATTTATCTTCGCATCCGGTAAAACAGAGTTACACAAACACTTCCAAACTACATCCTCTAAACGAATAAAGGAAAAACGGTGGAACAATGTGATGAAAAGGATAAAACAATGAAGTACAATTTTGATGAAATTATTCCCAGAAAAGGCACCAACTGTATAAAGTACGATGCGCTGAATACAATTTACAAATCTCCCGATCTGCTACCGCTTTGGGTGGCCGATATGGATTTTCGCACACCCAATTTTATCATGGAGGCAATACGGGAAAGAGCACAGCACGAAATTCTGGGTTACACATTTAAACCGGATTCTTATTTTGAAGCCATAATAGAATGGATGCAACGCAGGCACGCCTGGACAATTGAAAAAGAGTGGATATCGTTTAGTCCGGGAGTGGTTGCGGGCCTTACCATGGGTGTCGAAACATTTTCAAAGCCCGGAGACGGTGTGATTGTTCAGCCCCCGGTTTATTTTCCGTTTTTTGATGCAGTAAAAGGCACAAAACGAAAGCTCATTGAAAACCCCTTAAAACTGGAAAATGGCCGATATACTTTCGATCTTGATGACCTGAAAGTAAAAATCGACTCCAATACCAAACTTCTATTGCTTTGT
The DNA here is from genome assembly GCA_047975435.1 of Draconibacterium sp. Classification (GTDB taxonomy): domain Bacteria; phylum Bacteroidota; class Bacteroidia; order Bacteroidales; family Prolixibacteraceae; genus Draconibacterium. The sequence continues at coordinate 3,987 of JBKEDN010000094.1, forward strand.
AATCCGCAAAACCCGGGAGGAATGGTTTGGACACGGGAAGAGCTGGAAGGACTAGCCAACGTGTGCATGGAAAACAACATCATGATTATTTCGGACGAAATACATTCCGACCTTATTTACAAGGGGAATAAGCACATTCCGCTGGCCACACTTTCGGAAGAAGTAAAAAACAATTGTATGATTACTATGGCCCCGAGCAAAACGTTCAATGTTGCAGGGCTTTCTTCCTCTCTGGTTATTATCCCGAATAAAAATAAATTTGCGCGCTACGAGCGTCATCTTGGAGTAGGACACCTGGGCATGGGAAATATTTTCGGAAGTATTGCCCTCGAAGCAGCCTATACGCACGGCGACGAGTGGCTGGATCAAATGCTGGAATACCTTTGGGATAATTATTTGGTGCTCGAAAATTTTGTTGAGCAGAACCTTCCCCGCGTAAAAGTTATGAAACCGGAAGGCACCTACCTGGTGTGGCTTGATTTTACAGATTACGGAATGAAAAACGAAGACCTGATAAAATTCACCGTAGAACATGCGCAGCTTGCACTAAACGACGGAGGCAGATTTGGTACCGGAGGAGATGGCTGGCTACGGATTAATATTGGTTGCCCAAGAAGTATTTTGGAAGAAGCACTGAACCGGCTGGCAAAGGCCTTCAAGTAAATTCTTCCTTTTCTATATATAGTATCCGCCTTTAGAAGACCCGGTATCAACGTTTGATACAAAAGATTCTAAAGGCGGATTTTGTTTTCAGGCACTTAATCCGGTTTCGGAGTTAAACGAATTACTGTATCGGGATTATTCAGAACCACATAAATTGCTCCGTCAGGACCGGTGGAAACATCACGAACACGCCCCTGCCCTTTTACAATTACTTCTTCGTGCATTACCCTGTGGTCTTCTATATCCAGTAAACGCACTTCTTCGTATTTTAAAGCCCCTACCAGTAATTTATTTTTCCACTTCTTAAACAAATCACCTCTGTAGAAATCGAGCCCGCAAACCGCAATTGACGGCTTCCAATACAAAATGGGCTGTTCAAGCCCCGGCTTGTGGGTATCGTTTGTAATAATGGTACCATTGTAGTTTAACCCGTATGTTATTACCGGCCAGCCGTAATTGTTGCCTGCTTTAATCAGGTTTAGCTCATCGCCTCCCATAGGCCCGTGTTCTGTGGCCCAAAGTTCACCTGTTTCGGGATGAACAGCCAGGCCCTGAATATTTCGGTTACCCAGTGAATAAAGCGACTTAATTGAATTTTCTTCATTATACCACGGATTATTGGCCGGCACAGTTCCGTCTTTATAAATCCGGTGTACTTTTCCGTTAGGCCTTGTAAAATCCTGGGCATTTTCGGCATGTCCGCGTTCTCCAATTGCAAAATAGAGATAGCCCCACGGGTCGAAAACGATGCGACAGCCATAATGATGACGTGTTGTCCGGTAAGTTTCATGCGGGGCTTCAAACAGTACCTGCTGCTCTGTCCATGTATTATCTTTGATTTTCCCCCGAACGATACGTGTCATTGCCGGGGGACGTTCTGCCCCTTCTACATTGTTTAACGCATGACTATAGGCAATATAAATCCAGCCGTTTTGCTCGTAATCCGGATCCACAGCAACATCCAGCAACCCACCCTGTCCTTCGTTTAACACTTCCGGAGTGTTCTTCACTGCTTCTTTTTGTAAAATGCCGTTTTTTACGATCCTTAGTCTTCCCGGCCGTTCGGTTATCAATGCTGTACTTGCATCAATAAAATCAATGGCCCACGGAACTTTAAGATTATCAGCAAAAACCTCCACATTCATAAAGTAATCCATCGTTTCCAACTCTTTTTCGATGGGTGGTCTTTCTGCTCCTGCATTTTTCTCAGAGCTTCTTATGTATTTTAAAATCGCTCCAATTTCAACATCATTCAAAGTCTTTTCGTACGAAGGCATTCCAAGGTGTGAAATCCCGAATTTTACATTCCGGTAAATGTATCCATCTTCGGCACCAAACTGCCAGACCCCATCGATTAAACTGGTTGCATTCCCGCCGTTTAAATCAGCGCCATGACACTGTGCACAGTTTTTCTGATACAGTGACTGCCCATCCTGGGCCCCGGCACTACACGAAAAAAAGGAATAAAAAGAAACAAGAAGCAAAAGCCGAAATAAATTCATTTTTGTTGATTTAGATTATACATACAAGATAAGGAATTTTGTGCTTTTTTGTTCAACAAAATCCAATTACAGTGGCGCTTGCACATTTATTCCCAAGCGTTAATTTATGTATAACACTTTGGCTGTATTCTCCTGTATTTATCTGCTGCAAACAAAGTTTCACTAACTTGCAGAGTTTGCTGAAAAGCTTTATGAAAAAGACAGACAATGAAACAATTTTTTCCCATTTTGTTCCTGGTTATTTTTCTGGGAATACTGATCAGTGCCAATATTTACCTCACTAAACGTTTTTCTTTTTATTTTGATCTGAAAGGCACGCGTTATCTCTACATTACATTTGCAACGCTTACTGTTTTTATGATTACCGGAATCGTTGCTTTTGTAAATGCCAAATCGGGTTTTGCCAATTTCGCGTACAGTGCGGCATCCGTTTTAATGGGTTTTCTGTTATACCTTGTTCTGGCAACTCTTGCAGTTCACCTGCTGGGTATTTTTGTTCAGCTTTCGCCCAAAATCATGGGAATCTCATCGCTTACACTTACAGTATTAATTGTAGTTTTTGGAATCTGGAATGTAACTTACAAAAGGGTTACAAAAGTTGAAATCCCTAATAAAGGGCTGAAAAAAGAGGTAAGTATGATGCATTTGTCCGATATCCACATCGGGCATTTCTGGGGACCAAAAACCCTTCAAAAGATTGTGGATAAAACCAATGAACAAAACCCGGATGTGGTGTTTATTACCGGCGATTTGTTCGACGGGAGAATTCGTTTAAACACAGCCAGTATAGAACCGTTGAAAAAACTTAATGTCCCGGTTTTTTTTGTTGAAGGAAACCACGACGGTTATTCAGGCGCAAAAGAGGTAAAAGAAAAACTGAGAGAGATTGGGGTAACAGTTCTCGAAAATGAAGTGACCCACTTTGGAGAGCTGCAAATCATCGGGCTCGACCACATGCGCCCCGATGACAAATCGGCGGGGTTACACGCTCCGGACAATAAGCTTACAATTGAAAAAGTATTGAACCAATTAAATATAACTGCTTATCCCTTTTAGTCAAGTAAAGATTTATCTTTGATACATGAACGAGATTGAGAAATATCCAAGAGATTTTCAGGAGTTTATCACGCAGTTCAAATGCGAGGCTGACTG
>JBKEDN010000314.1:0-5251 GCA_047975435.1 Draconibacterium sp.
TGCAAATTTTACCCAAACTTGTAATAACTATATGCCTATATTATAGCTTGTTATAGTTAAAGTTTGGATAATAAATAAGTTTTGATAAGTTACTTTATCCAAACATTTGGATAAAGTAGCATAATGCCCAACAGCGAACTGGATAAAAATAATTTTAGCTTTTCAGGAAGTTATGATATTTCCTCTAAATTAAAAGTTTCATCATTTGCTAATTTTATTAAAACCGAAACCAAGGGTAGAAACATTACCGGTTACTCGGGCAACCTTGTTTCAGGCTTCCGTCAGTGGTGGCAAACCAACGTTGATATTCTGGAGCAAAAGCAAGCTTACGAACAGTTGGGCGTAAATGCTACCTGGAACATGAACGGGCCAAGCGACCTTAGTCCTGCTTATTGGAACAACCCTTACTGGCAACGTTACCGCAACTACCAAACCGATACCCGTAACCGCTTTATAGGTTATGCTAAATTCGATTGGCAGCTTGCTGATTTTGTAACCGTTACAGGACGTGCATCTGTTGATTACTATTCATACCTGGAAGAAGAAAGACTGGCAGTAGGTTCTATTGCAGAGGCCTTTGGTATTGGTTATAACGACGTTTCGTCGGGTTACTCAATGAAAAGAGGTGATTTCTCGGAATACAACTTCGATTTAATGGCCAACTTCAACAAAGACATTACAGAACGATTGAACCTGGCCGGTTTGATAGGTACCAACATCCGTAAACAAAATACTTCGGATTACTGGGCATCAACAAATGGTGGTTTGGCGGTTGAAGGAATCTATGCAATAGCGAATACAGCAGCTCCGCTGGAGTTACCCGAAGAAAATGCTGCTCAGGTTCAGGTGAATGGTTATTTTGCCAATGCCTCATTGGGTTACGACAATATTTTATTCCTGGAAGGTTCGGTTCGTGTTGACCAGGCTTCTACACTACCCGAAGACAACCGTACTTATTTGTATCCATCGGCTACTGCCAGTTTCATTTTCACAAAATTTATTGAAAAAGACTGGTTTAGTTTTGGTAAAGTTCGTTTGAATTATGCAGAAGTGGGTAGCGATGCTCCTTTTGCAAGTTTGTATAATACCTATACTCAATACTATCCTTTTAGTGGAAACGGTGTTGCTTCAAATGATAATACAATCAATAACGCCGAGTTGAAATCAGAAAGAACAAAAAGTTTGGAAGGTGGTTTAACCTTAAATTTCCTGAAAAACAGATTGGGGCTTGATCTCGCAATTTACGACAACAGAACGGTTGACCAGATTATGCCGGCGGCAATTTCTTATGCAACCGGTTCAAGCTTTATTTATGTAAATGCAGGAGAGGTTAGTAATAAAGGTGTTGAAATTATGTTGAATGCAACTCCTGTAAAACAAAATGGTTTTACCTGGGATTTAGCATTAAACTGGTCGAAAAATAAAAACGAAGTGATTGACCTTGCTGAAGGTTTGGAAAAACTACAGCTTGCCGATTTGCAGGGTGGTGTTACCATTAACGCAGTAAAAGGCCATGCAATGGGAACCATTCACGGAACCGACTTTATGTATTACAATGATATTAAAGACGAAGCACACCGGATTGTAACCGATGGTTATTATGATGTTAGTGCATCAGATCAGATTATTGGCGACGTAAATCCCGATTGGATTGGTGGTTTACGCAATACTTTCAGTTACAAAAACCTTAAGCTTAGTTTCTTAATCGACTGGAAACACGGTGGCGATGTATTCTCGTTAGACCACTGGTACGGTTCGTCAACCGGTTTGTATAAAGAAAGCGCCGGTGCTAACGATCTTGGAAACCCGGTACGTAACTACGTCGCCGATGGTGGTGGTGTTATTCTTACAGGAGTAACTGCTGACGGTTCACCCAACACAGTGCGCTCAGAAGACATGGGAACTTATTACACTCCCGTTGGATCGTATTATGCGCCAAACGCCCTGTTTATTTACGATGCAAGCTATGTTAAGTTGAGAGAATTGTCAGTAACCTATAACTTGCCGGCTTCACTTTTCGATAACATTTTTATTCACGATGCTTCCGTTGCATTGGTTGGTTCAAACTTGTGGATTATTCATAAAAACCTTCCGTATGCCGATCCGGAAACTTCTCAGGGTGCAGGAAATATTCAAGGTTGGCAGAGTGGTGTAATGCCATCAACCCGCAATATTGGTTTTACATTAAATGTTAATTTTTAATACGTTTTAAAAATGAGAAATAGAAAATTATATATAGTTGTACTTCTTCTGGGGTTTCTGTTTTCGTGTACCGACGATTTTACAGAAATGAACATTGATAAAACCAAGCCGGAAGTGGTAGGTGCGAGCGTATTACTTACCAACGCACAGATAGAGATTATTGACCAGATATCGAGTACAAACGTTAACTATAACATTTGGAAATTGATGGCTCAGTATTGGACCGAACGTTCGTACCGCGACGAGGCGAACTATAACATTACAAGCCGCGAAATTCCGGAGCAGATATTCAGGGTTTTTTATGCCGCTTTATACGATTTAAAAGATGCATACGAAATTATTGAAGCACAAACTCCTACCGAGCCTAACCTGGCTTACAAGCAGGCTACCAAAGCCAATCAGTTGGCGGTTATCGATCTGATTAACGTTTTTGTATATCAGCGTTTGGTAGATATTTTTGGAAATATTCCTTATTCCGAAGCTTTAGACAAAGACAACTACACGCCTGCATACGATGATGCACAAACCATTTATAAAGATTTAATTGACCGGGCAGAAGCTGCTGTTGCAGCCCTTGATGATACGGGTGACAGCTTTGGTTCGGCTGATTTGATTTACAGTGGAGATATTGCATCGTGGACTAAATTTGGTAATGCCCTGCTGGTAAAACTGGGTATTGGTATTGCTGACGGCCCGCTGTCGGCACTCGGAAAATCGACTGTAGAAGCACATTACGACGGTGTTTTTGCAAGCCAGAGTGAAAGTGCATTTTTCCCTTATGAAAAATCGTTGCCTTATGTAAACGAGCTTTACAACGACTTGGTTGCCAGTGGCCGTCACGACTTTGTGATGGTTTCGGGAATGGTGAATTTAATGACCGATATTGAGGACCCGAGGATTGACAATTACTTTGATGATCTGGACGGGATTACTACCGATTACGGTGCATCGGGCGGTTCGTACAGTACAAAAGTACACTACGACGCAGCTTTGGAACAACCTGATTTTCCTGGTTTCTTCCTTACTTACGACGAGGTTCAGTTTTACCTGGCCGAAGCTGCAGCCCGTAACTGGAACGTTGGTGCTGATGCTGAAACTTATTACAACGCAGCGGTTACCGCATCAATTATTCAATGGGGAGGTACCGAAGCTGAAGCCGAAACTTATTTGGGCACACAGTCTTATTCTTCTTATGCTGAATGGAAAGATGCTATTGGCACACAAGCCTGGATAGCTATGTACACCCGTGGTTTTATCGGCTATACTTTCTGGCGCCGTTTGGATTACCCAACTGTGTTGGTTATGCCGCCGAGCCCTCCAACAGGAGTAAGCTCTATTCCGGTTCGTTTTACTTATCCAACCAACGAACAACAGTACAATTCAGCTAACTGGTCGGCTGCCGCTTCGGCAATTGGTGGCGACGAAATGAGCACCAAATTGTTCTGGGATATTCATTAAACAATTTGTAACGATATAATAGGAAAGCTGTCCGGTTAAGGGCAGCTTTTTTATTTTCTGAAAGTAGCTTAAAGAATCAACAGCAAAATAACATTGACCGGGCAAATCTGTGGTTATTCAGTTTATACCAATACCCGACGAGCCTGTTTTGAAGTATCCTTACCCGCCTCAGGGCTACCGTCTTCAACACTATAAAATTCTTTGGTTCAGAATAAGAATATTCTTTTTTATGTTTATATTCGAACAACCAAAAACAACGCACCTTGGATACGCGCCCGCAAATAAAACTCGAATATGGTACACACTGGCAGCAGGAAGTGGTACTGGTGCGTTTCGAATACAATTTGCCAATCAAAAAAAAGTTGAAAGAAATTTTTGGTGCGCGGTGGAGTAAATCGCACGGCTGCTGGCTGATTGGTACAAAAAATTTTAACCTGGGATTGTTTTTAGAAGTACTGCATGATTTGGCTTGTATTGATTATTCGGCACTGAAAATTAAAACAAAACCCTTGAACCCGGAGAAAGTCCGCCGCGATTATTCTCACAGGTCGGGTATAGAGTTGCCCCGAGTTTACTACGAACGCTTAGTACAGAAACGATATAGCAAGAGCACAATAAAAACCTACACAGCCTATTTCAAAGATTTTATACATTATTTCGAAGAAAGGGATTTGACAGGGGTAGCAATTGAAGAAATAAACGCGTATATACTGGAGCTTATAAACAAATGGGATATTACCATCAGCGAACAAAACCAACGGATAAATTCTATTAAGTTCTATTATGAAAAGGTACTTGGAAAAGGAAGAAATACTTACGAAATAGAAAGGCCAAGAAAAGAAACCCTTTTGCCCGACGTACTCAGCAAAGAAGAAGTTGGTAACATTTTAAAAGTTACATTAAACATTAAACACAAAACAATGCTTTCGGCCATATACTCGTGTGGATTGCGGAGAAGCGAGGTTATTAATCTGAAAATTGGCGATGTTGATTCGAAACGTATGATGATAAAAATAAAAGGTGCAAAAGGGAAAAAAGACCGCTACGTTCAGCTCTCGCCGAAACTCTTGCAATTGCTACGGGAGTATTATACGGAATACAAGCCCGAAGTTTGGTTGTTTGAAGGGCAAAATGGAGGTTGTTACGGGGCTGAAAGTATTTCGAAGATATTAAAGGCCGCAGCCTATAGGGCAGGAATTTACAGGCGGGTACACCTGCATATGGCGCGGCATAGTTTTGCCACGCATCAGTTGGAGCAAGGGGTTGACCTCCGATATATACAAGCCTGGTTAGGGCACGAGAGCGTTAAAACCACGCAGCGATACACCCATGTTACGGAGCATAACTTTAAGAACTTTAAAAACCCACTAGATGAACTACTTTAGCCAAAAAGTTGGGTTATATACCCAGTATGGTCGTATAACCCAACCTAGCAATAAATATATAACCCAACCAGTTGGGTTACAGATACGTTGTGTGTAATTTGGCGAGACACTACTACTGGTTGAGAATAAATTGATTATAAAAACATAGAAAATGAAATATTGATATATCCGAAAAATTTGATTATAATTTACATCTATCACTTGCA